>QWPO01000054.1 GCA_003669255.1 Planctomycetota bacterium
CGACTACGCCTTCACCACGAAGACGCCGATCCTCGGCATCGTCGACGTGTCGCGGGACCGGAGTTTCGTGCTCGCCGACCTTCCAGGGCTGATCGAGGGAGCCCACGCGGGCGTCGGCCTGGGCCACGAGTTCCTGCGCCACGTGGAGCGGGCAGGCATCATCGTGCACGTTGTCGAGCCGACGCCCATGGACGGCAGCGACCCGCTCGTCAACTACCGGGCGATCCGCGAAGAGCTTTCGCTCTACGACGCGTCGCTCGGCGAGCGACCCGAGATCGTGGTGATGAGCAAGGGCGAACTGCCGGGGGCCGCCGAGATTCGTGCGGAGTTTGCCCGCGAGATCGGCCGCGAGGTGATCGGCGTCAGCGCCGTGACCGGCCAGGGGCTCGACGCCCTCCTGCGGGCCGTGGTGGAGGAACTCGACCGGCGGAAGGAACCGGCATGAGTCCCGCGGGCGAGACGGTCGTCGTGGCCGACGTCGGCAACACGCGGATCAAGCTGGCCGTGGTCGGGGCTGGCATCACGGCGACGCGGCTGCCCGAGGTGACGCTCCGCCAAGACCTGCTCAGCCGTGAGTTCAGGCCTGCGAATCTCCAGCAGTGGCTCGACCGCGCGGCCGCCGGCACGGTGGTCGTGCTCGTGGCCAGCGTGCACGACCGGGCGGCGGTCGGGCTCGAGGCGGCGATCGCCGAGGTGGCGGCGACGGGCCATCGCGCCGTCCGCCAGCGCCGGGTCACGCGGGAGCACCTGCCGATTCCAGTCGAGGTGGACGAGCCGAACCGCGTCGGAATCGATCGCGTGGCGGCGGCGGCGGCGGTCGCGGTGGCCAAGGACGCGGACCGCCCGGCGGTGGTGGTGGATTGCGGAACGGCCACCACGGTCGATCTCGTGTCGGCTGACGGCCGCTTCCTCGGCGGTGCGATCCTGCCCGGCCCCGGCCTGCTCGCCCGGGCGCTCGCCGAGGGAACCAGCCGGCTGCCGGCCGTAGCCGACCTCGATAGCGGTGCCCTCCCAGCGATGCCGGGACGGAACACTCAGCAGGCGATCGCCGCCGGGATCGGCTTTGGGATGAGGGGCGCCGTCGGCCGGCTCGTGGCCGAGGCGACCGCCGCGATTGGTGGCGAACCGCAGGTCTTCCTCACCGGCGGATCCCGTGGCATCGTTCGTGACGTGGTGCCTGGGGCGACCGAAATCCCCGACCTCGTGCTGCACGGGATCGCACTGGCGGTCGGAAGGCTACAATCCCCGTCATGACTTCCCGCAAGGACTCCGCGACCGACCGTGCCCGCATCCTCGCCCTCGCCGCCGCGCGGGTGGCGGAGGAGACTCGCGGAACCGACGTTCGCGTTCTCGATCTGCGTGAGATCACGCCCGTCTTCGACTACTTCGTGATCGCGACGGGGGCGAGCCGCCGGCAACTTCACGCGATGGCCGATGAGATCGAGTCGGTGCTCAAGAAGGAGTACCACGACAAGAAGCGCGGGGCCGAAGGCTACGAGGAGGGGCGGTGGATCGTCCTCGACTACGGTGATGTGATGGTGCACCTCTTCGATGCCGAAGCCCGCCTGTACTGGGACATCGAGCATCTCTGGAGTGATGCCGCTCGGGTGACCGTGCCCTCTGCCGGGGCCGGCTCCCGATGAGCGGCGCGGGTGATCAAGCCGGCCGGGTCAACCTCCGGTCGGCCCTCCGGCAGGCGTTTCGGTTCGCCCTCGAAGGTCTCGCGGCGGACGACGTGGTGGCGGTGCCAGAGGCAGAGATCGCCGGTCTGGTCGAGCAGGTTCGCGAGACGGCCGATGCAAAGTTCGGCGACTATTCCGGCACGATGGCGATGGCGTTGGCCAAGCGAGCCGGCAAGAAGCCTCGCGACGTGGCCCTCGAGATCATCAAGCGTCTGATAACGGCTCCCGGCTACGCCGATCTCTTCGAGCCGCCGGGCGACCCGGTGGGGCCGGGGTTCATCAACGTCCGCGTGAAGGACGACGCGTTGGCGGCAGTGGTGTCGCGGGCGGTGGCCGACGACCGGCTGGGCGTGGCTGCGGTCGAGCATCCGCAGACCGTCGTCGTCGACTTCAGTTCGCCGAACGTCGCCAAGCCGATGCACGTGGGGCACATCCGCTCGACCGTGATCGGCGATGCGATCGCGAGGATTCTCCGGTTTCGCGGTCATCGCGTGATCACCGACAACCACCTCGGCGACTGGGGCACCCAGTTTGGGATGATCCTCTGGGGCTGGAAGCACTGCCGCAACGATGCTGCCTTCGGCGCCGATCCCACCGCCGAACTCGGCCGGCTCTACCGGCTTGTGCGGAAGGTGGCCGACGCCAAGCCCGAGGAACTTGCCGCCGATCCGACTGCCGCCACCCTTGCCGCGGAGCATCCCGACGCGGCTCGCGAAGTGCTCGCCGAGACCGCCAAACTGCATGAAGGAGACGCGGAGAACCGAGCGCTGTGGGAGCGGTTCATGCCCGTCTGCCGGGGCGAGATCGACCGCATCTACGCGCGGCTCCAGGTGACGTTCGACCACACGCTCGGCGAGAGTTTCTTCCAGCCGATGCTGGCCGCGACGGTGGACGACCTCGTGGCCAAGGGACTTGCGCGGGAGAGCAGGGGGGCCATCGGCGTGTTCCTCGGGGGCGAAGACGATCCGCCACTGCTCATCCGCAAGGCCGACGGGGCGTTTCTCTACGCCACGACAGACCTGGCCACGATTCAGTGGCGGCTGGAGAACTGGGAACCTGACCGGATCCTGTACGTGGTGGATCACCGGCAGAGCCAGCACTTCGAGCAGGTGTTTGAGGCGGCCCGCCGCTGGGGCGTGGACGGTGTCGCAGACGTCGATCTCGTGCACGTCGCCTTTGGCACGGTGCTCGGCGAAGACGGCAAGCCGTTCAAGACCCGGGCCGGCGACACCGTGGGGCTCGAGGCGCTCCTCGATGAGGGCGTCGAGCGGGCGGCGGCCGTCGTGGGCAGCGGCGAGGAAGGTCGGGCCGGGATGAGTGCCGAGGACCGTCGGCACGTCGCCGAGACGGTCGGCATCGGCGCGATCAAGTACGCCGATCTCTCGCAGAACCGCACGACCGACTATGTCTTCAGTTTCGACAAGATGCTGCAGCTCACCGGCAACACGGCGGCCTACATGCAGTACGCCGTGGCGCGAGTGGAGGGCATCTTTACGAAGGGCGGCATCGATCGCGGGCAGTTGCGACGGGCATGTCACGGCGTGCTGTTATCAGACCCGAAGGAGCGGGCTCTGGCCCTGGAACTGCTCCGATTCGGCGAGGCGCTGGAAGACGTCGAGGCCGATTCGCGGCCCAACGTGCTGACCGCCTGGCTTTACGACCTGGCCGGCTGCTACTCGACGTTTTACGACTCGCTCTCCGTCCTCAAGGCCGAGGGGGCGGAGCGCGACAGCCGCTTGGCCCTCTGCGACCTCACCGGCCGCGTCCTCCGCCGCGGCCTCGACCTCCTCGGCATCGGCACCGTCGAGAAGATGTAATGGCACGCACCCTCGAAAACATCCGCAACATCGGCATCGTGGCCCACATCGATGCCGGGAAGACCACGCTCACGGAGCGGCTGCTCTTCTACACGAAAACGAGCCACCGACTCGGCGAGGTCGATCGCGGCACCACGATCACCGACTTCGACCCCGAGGAGCAGGAGCGGGGAATCACCATCTACTCGGCGGCGGTGTCGTTCCAATGGCGGAATGTGTCGGTGAACCTCATCGACACGCCCGGCCACGTCGACTTCACGGCCGAGGTGGAACGGAGCCTCCGCGTGCTCGACGGGGCGGTCGTCGTGTTTTCCGCCCGTGAGGGCGTCGAAGCCCAGAGCGAAACGGTCTGGCGGCAGGCCGACAAGTACGGCGTTCCCAGGCTGGCTCTGATCAACAAACTCGACCGTGAAGGGGCCGATTTCTTCGGCACCATCGGGCAGATCGAGAAGCGGCTCGGGGCGAAGCCGCTCGTGCTCCACCTCCCGCAGGGCATGGGGCCGCCGCACGTGAAAAACCCCTTCCGGGGCATCGTCGACCTCGTCGAGATGAAACTCCTGACATTCCCGCCTAAAGACGAGGCGCTCGCCGGCGGCGAGGCCCTCACGAAGGTGACGGCATCGCCCATTCCAGAGGAGCTTGCCGACGAGGCGGCACTCTACCGGGAGCAGCTTGTTTCCACGCTCTTCGACTTCTCCGACGAAATCGCGGAACTGGCGATGCAGGAGGCCCCGATTCCACCGGATCTGATGCGGAAGGCGATCCGGCAGGCCACGATCCAAAGGAAGGTGGTGCCGATTCTGGCTGGCTCAGCCCTCGACTGCATCGGCGTCCAGCCGGTGCTCGATGCCGTGGCCTGGTATCTGCCGAGCCCAGCCGACGTACCGCCCGTGGAGGGACTCGATCCCACCGCCAAGACGCCCACCACGATCACGCGGAAACCCGATCCCCAGGCGCCGTTTTGCGGGCTCGTGTTCAAGATCATCGCGGAAAAGCACGGTGACCTCTCCTTTGTCCGCGTCTACTCAGGCACGCTCAAGGCGGGCAGCCGGGCCTGGAACCCGCTCAAGCAGAAAAAGGAAAACGTCGCCCAGCTCTGGCACGTGCAGGCGGACCGCCGCGAGCAGATCGACGAGGCCTTCGCGGGCGACATCGTGGGCGTGATCGGTCCTCGGGCGAGCGTCACGGGCGACACGCTCTGCGATTCTGCGGCCCCGATCGTTCTGGAGACGATCCAGTTCCCCGAGACCGTGATCTCGATGGCGATCGAGCCCGACACGAGCCTGGAGCGGAAGAAGCTCGCCGAGACGCTCGAAATGATGAAGCGGCAGGACCCGACCTTCCGGGCGATCGAGAGCGAGGAGACGGGCCAGACACTGATCTCGGGCATGGGCGAACTCCACCTGGAGGTGATCCGGCACCGACTGGAGCGGGATTTCCATCTCAAGTGCCGCGTCCACAAGCCGCGGGTGAGCTACAAGGAGACGATCGGGAAGGCCGTCCGCGTGAGCGGCGATGCCAACCGGCAGGTCGCAGGGCAGACGCTCGTCGCCACGGTCACGCTCTCGGCGCAACCGACTGATGACCAGGCTCCAGTCACGGTCGAGCAGGGATGGTTTCCCGAGAACGAGTCGCTGGCGACGATCGCGGCCACGATGACGCAGTCGGTCCGTGAGAGCGCCGAGCGGGGCGGTCTCAAGGGCTGCCCGCTGTGGGGCGTGCGGATCGTGGTGCTCGAGAGCCCGATCCCGGACCCTCTGCCCGGAGACGTGGCGATCCGAATCGCCGCCGCCGACGCCATCGAGAACATGCTCAACGCTGCCGGCACGGTGCTCCTGGAGCCCGTGATGAGGGTCGAGGTGAGCGTGCCGGAGGAGCACCTCGGCGATGTGATCAACGACCTCCAGCAGCGTCGGGCCATTATTACGGCCACGGAGATTCGCGGGCCGGCGACCGTGCTCACCGCGGAGGCGCCGCTGGCGAGCATGTTTGGCTATTCCGCGGCGGTGCGGAGCGTGAGCCAGGGCCGGGCGAGCTTCACGATGGCGCCGCTCAAGTATGGGCCCGCCCCGGCGGAGACCGCCGAGGCGTTCATGTAGCGACCGCTTCAGGCGGCCTGACGATCCGTCGCGGCAGCACCGGCATGCCGCAGGTGATGCACGAGGGGATTGATGCCCGATTCCGCCATTTCCGGATGGGCGAGCAGATGGGCGGTCGAATCGAAGGCCGGCCCCGGGTTGCGTCCCTCGAAGCCGCCCCAACGAAGATAGTGGTCGAGAGGGTCGACGTCGATCGCCGCGATGTCGGCGTAGGTGGCGAGATACCAGTCGCGGTCGAAGAGGCCTGAACGGGTCACGAGTTCACGATCGTGCTCGGTGACGGGCCCCGGCTTGCCGAGCATCCTCTCGCACTGCTCCCACAGTCGGCGGAGTTCGCGTGCCACCCGCCAGGCTGAACTCTGGCTGAGGTGCAGCGATCGCGCCTCCGCCGCCCTGGCGGCAGCTGCTTTCGTGGCGAGGCTTACCGTCCGGGCGGTGAGGTCGCGGCGGAGGTCATCCGCTTCGCGATTGGACGCCGCGAGACGGTCCTCGAGATCGGCTGTTTCCTGCTCCAGCTGAAGCACGCGTTGCTCCCGCTCCCGGGAGAGGTCGGCGAGTTTCACGAGCGTCGTCCGTTCCTCGCGAAGCCGGCGAGCTTCATCGAGTGTCGCTGCGTGTTCTGCCACGGTCGAATGTGATTCCCACCGCAACGCGTCGCGGATTCGTGCGTCCGTCGCCACCACCTGAGCCTCCACGACGGCTGCGAGCCGTGCCGCCTCGTGCGCGGCGAGCGCCCGCACCGCCTCCCAGGTCAACACGCATGGCTCGCCATCGAGCGCCGTGATATCGGCCTCCAGGCGGCGGAACATCCGCACCTGGTGGGCGTCAGCCCAAGGGCGCAGATCGTCGCGATCAGCCCGTTGCCGGTGGAGGGCCGGCGTCACGAAGTCGGTGATTTCGTGTTCTTCTGGCATGCGCAGGCCGGCTACCCCGGCGGCCTGGAGTTGCTGGAGCAGTTGCGCAGCCGTCGGCACGGGGTCTGTGATGAGCTGCCGGTGGTGCACGACGACTCGTGGCCAGGCAGCCGATCCGGCCAGTGCCAGCCGGACGTGCGTCTCCCAGAGGGCGAGCCCGACGGGAATCGGCAGGGAGTTGCGGGTCTGCAGGCTGGCAGCCACTTCCAGCGGATGGCGTAGCACGTGCACCGCCAGAGGAGCCTCAAGCAGTGGCTGCCAGAGCGGCAGCGTCAGGCAGAGCCTCGGATCCTTGATGAACCACGGCCGGTGCATGTCGAGGTCGCGGAGAATCAGACCAGCGGTCGACGCGAAGCGGGCAGCCTCCTCGTCGCCAAGTGCCAGTGGGTCGAAGCCAAGGGGGCTGTGCCATGCGGCGCCCGCGGCCTGCAGCATCGAATCGTTGAGTTGCACGACGTCGAGCCGCTCCCAAAAACCTTTGGGGTTTTCATCGTTCGCGCCGACGGCGAGAGACTCGGGCGCGAAGTGGCACCCCAGCAGGTTCAGAATCCGGGCCGCTGTGGATGTGCCCGAACGGTGCATTCCCAGCACAAGCAGTTGCACGTTCTGTTCCCCGCGTCTTTCCGGTGATTCCACGATGCGTCTTGATCGCTGGGATTGAAGCAAAAGCCCGCCGTGAGCAGCCAGATCAAACCCCGAGAAAACGACCGCGAAGGTTTGTGGTGAGCCACTCATGAGTGGGGTGTGGGGGCATTGGCAGCGGGCGCTGTCTCGGCAGGCGGGGCAGACTGGGCGGGCTGGCTCACAGCGCGAGGAGGCAGCGTCTTTTCTCCCTGTTGTCATCTGGCGGTCATTCGTATGATCCGCGCCGGCACCCGGATGAAGTCGTGTGCCGACCTTATTGCTTCCACCCGCAACGACGTTCTCACCACAAATCAAGTCATGAAACTTGGACGACTGATCGGCGATACAGCGGCGCGGATTCCGATGGTTGGTCGACACTTCCGCGGCCTCCAGGGCCGCATGCGTCGAGCCCGTATCGGGGCCGGCCCCGTAGCTTTTTCCCCGACCCGGCCCACCGCCACCTACCTGCCTTCGCAGGAGGCCGCGTGGCGTGCTCCCAGCGCGGTGCGGGTGGCGGTCGTGATTCCGGTCTACCGCGGGCTCGATGAGACGCGGCGCTGCCTGGCAAGCGTGCTCGCGCACCGCGACGATCTGCCAGCCGAAATCATCGTTGTCGATGACTGCTCGCCCGAGCCGGGGATGTCGAGTTGGCTGCGTGAGCTTGCGGCGGAGGGGTCGATCACCCTGCTCCGCAACGAAGTCAATCGGGGCTTCGTCGCCTCAGTCAACCGAGGCATGGCAGCGGCCGGTGATCGCGATGTGGTGCTGCTCAACAGCGATACGGAGGTGCCCTCCAACTGGCTGTCACGACTGGCGGGCCACGCCTATTCGTCTCCGCGGATTGGCAGCGTGACCCCGTATTCGAACAATGCGACCATCTGCAGCTGGCCGGGGGTGCAAGGAGGGGCGTTGCCGCCGGGCCGCACCGTCGTCGACATGGATGCCGCGTTCCTTGCCGCCAATCGTGGCCGTCAGGTCGACATCCCGACCGCGGTCGGCTTCTGCATGTACATTCGCCGCGATTGCCTCGCAGCCGTGGGAGGTTTCGATGAGGAGACCTTCGGCCGCGGCTACGGTGAAGAGAACGACTTCTGCCTGCGGGCCACGGCCGCCGGGTGGCAGCATGTGTTGGCCTGCGACACGTTCGTGTTCCACGCCGGCGAGACGAGCTTCGGCAAGGATTCTCCCGAACGGGCCCGGGCGTGGTCGCTGCTGACCGCCCGCTATCCCCACTACGCGGCAACGGTCGCCCGCCACATCGAGGCCGACGAGGCCGCCACGAGCCGGTTTGCGGCCACGGCTGCGCTCTTTCGCCAGGCCGCGGAGCCGACGATTCTCGTCGTCATGCACGCCTTGGGCGGTGGCACCGACCGCCACGTCCGCGATGTGCAGTCGGCCGTTGGTTCGCGGGCCAACTTCCTGCGGCTCGAGCCCCGTCATGGTGGGCTGGTCCTGTCAGCCCCAGGCCTCCCGGGCCATCCGGAGGCGGTCTTCCGCATCGATCAGCTCGGCGAGCTCGTCGCCGTGCTGCAGTCCTGCGGCACCGACCGCGTGCACGTGCACCACTGGCTCGGCTACGACGCCTCGCTGCGTACGCTCCTCGACCGCCTCGGCGTGCCGTTTGACGTGACGATCCACGACTACTTCTCAGTCTGCCCGCAGATCAATCTCCTGCCGACGCCTACCTCCCAGCACTGCGGCGAGCCGGACGCGGCGACGTGCAACGCCTGCATCGCCGGACGGCCGCAGTTTGGCGCGACCAACATCACCGACTGGCGCATGCGGCATGCCTGGCTCCTCAACGAAGCGGAGCGGGTGATTTGCCCGAGTGTCGATGCCCGCGACCGTATCGCCCGCTATGCGCCGCATGCCAGGGTCGTGGCGGTCTCCCACGAGCCCGTCCGGCGAGGCTCATGGCACGTGCGGTCCACGCCGCCGCAGCCCGGCGAGCCGATGCGGATCGGAGTGATCGGCGTGATCGCCCAGCACAAGGGGCTCGACGCCCTCGTCGCGGCCATTGAGGCCGCCGATCCTGGCGAGTTCGAGTTCGTGGTCATTGGTTCGTGCGATCCGAAGCTCCCTCGCCACCTGCGTCACCGCGTGACGGAGACCGGCCCTTACGAGGAGGCCGATCTGCAGGGCCTTCTCGCCGCCGCACAACTCCATGCCGCCTGGTTCCCGGCCACGTGGCCGGAAACCTACAGCTACACGCTCTCCGCAGCCATCGATGCCGAACTGCCGATTGTGGCCCCTGCGATGGGCGCGTTCCCCGAGCGGCTCGCCGAGCGACCGCTCACCTGGCTCGTGCAGCCCACGCGCGATGGCGCGGCACTGCTGAACACGTTCACGGCGGTGCGGTCGATGCTGCTCGCGCAGGTTGGCCCGGCGGCGGGGCCGCGGGCCGCAGATCCAGTTTCCTACTATCCGCAGGCCTATCTGGCACCACTTACGAGCAGGAACCGACAGCGGCCCGATCGGCTGACGTCGCTCCGTCGGAAAGGCCTGACCTCGGTGCTCGTGCTGCCGGATCGATACGACAACGGCACGATCTCACCGTGCGGCTTCATCCGGCTCGTGCAGCCGTTCGATGCGCTGGCGGCGATGCACCCCGACGTGCTTGTGGAGGTCGTCGACCTCGAAGCTGCCCTCGCGCGCGACGCCGACGTGTTGGTCTGCCAGCGCCACGTCACCGCCGATCTGGCCACGGCCGAGCAGCTGATCGAGCATTGTCGGGCTCGCGGCATGAAGCTGATCTATGACCTTGACGACGACCTCGTCTCGATCCCCCCCTCGCACCCGGAGGCCGCCCGGCTCGAAAACCTTGCGACCATCGTCAGGCGGTTCCTGGAGAGTGCCGACCGCGTCTGGCTGGCGACTCCAGAGCTGCAGCGCCGGCTTGCCCCCAAACTTTGCGACTCGGAAGTCGTGGCCAACAAGCATGACGAACGGATCTGGCGACACTCCGCCAGACGGTCGGATGTCATGGGAACTCAGTCCGTGCGGATCGTCTACATGGGAACCGCGACGCACGACGAGGAGCTGGATTTCCTGCAGCCGATCGCCGAATCGCTCCAGCGGCAGTTCGGACGCCAGGTTCGCTTTGAAGTCGTGGGCGTGGCGAGCCGTGGGCAGCTGGCCCGCTGCTTCCATCGGGTGATGCCCGAGGAAGGGCCTGCCTCGCAGACCTACCCGGGCTTCGTCGAATGGTTCTGTCGCCAACACTGGGACATCGCCGTGTCGCCGCTCATCGACAGCCCGTTCAACCGCTGCAAGTCGGCGATCAAGCTGTTTGATTATGCCGCCCTCGCCCTCCCCGTGGTGGCGTCGCAACATGCCGAGTACGACGCGGCGTTTGGCGGCGACCACGGCGTGCAGCTGGTCGAGAACACCGTCACTGCCTGGTGCGACGCGCTGTCGCGTCTCGTCATCGACGTCGAGGCTCGCCGCTGCGAGGGCCAGAAGGTCGTCCAGCACTACCGTGACCATCACATCCTCGGCGCCGATCCGCAAGTCCTGCGGGAGGCGATCCGCCGCGGCCTTGCGCCCCGCCCGGCACAGCGAGCCGCATGATGGCATCCTACGACCTCGACCAGCCGGCGACCGCCGCGACCTTCGACGAGACAGCCTACCTGCGAGCCAATCCAGACGTCGCCCAAGCCGTGCGCGACGGCCACGTCGCCTCCGGTCGTCAGCACTTCGATCTCTATGGGCATCGGGATGCGCCCCGCCGCATGATGCGGATGACGGAGCGGATTCACGAGGCCAAGCGGCGGAAGCTCCGCCGCATTCTCCCGCTTCTCCGTTCCGATGCGGCAGCGGTGGAGCACGATGACCACGTTGATTGCCTGCCAGCGGTGATGAAGTCCCGCTGGAACATCAGCGACACGGAGGCGGTCTCCGCCCATCCATACAACGACGACATCATGCAGCTTGTCGGTCGCTACGAGAACGGCCTCGTGCTCGACGCCGGTGCTGGGAAACGGTCCGTCTACTTTGACAACGTGGTGAACTACGAGATCGTTGCCTACGACACGACCGATGTGGTCGGCGTGGGCGAGGAGCTGCCCTTTGCCGACGGCTCGTTCGACGCCGTGGTGTCGACGGCGGTGCTGGAGCACGTCAAGGACCCGTTTCGCTGTGCTCGTGAGATTGCCCGCGTGCTGAAGCCGGGGGGCGAGCTCTATTGCGTGGTCCCGCTGCTCGCGCCGCTCCACGGCTACCCACATCATTACTACAACATGACGGACCAGGGAATCCGGAATCTCTTCGCCGACCTGCTCGAGGTGGAGCGGGTCGAGGTGTCGCGCCACCTGCTACCAATCTGGGCGTTGACATGGATCTGCTCCCGTTGGGCGGAGGGGCTCTCCGGCGCCACGAAGGACGAGTTCCTCGGCATGCGAATCGCGGACTTCATAGGCTCTCCGGTGCCGCATCTCGACCAGCGATATGTGACCGGGCTGTCGGCCACCGTGAACTCCGAACTGGCCGCCGGGCATGCCCTGTTCGCCCACAAGCCGCCCAGCCCCGTCTCTGGTCGACGTCCGAACGAGTGAGTCGTGCGATGCCGTTGGTCGACCGTCCTTCATCGTCACGACGTGACATCATCGACGGCCTCATTACGGCGGCCCTCGTGAGCATCATCACGCTGGCCGTCACCCGACATCCGCAGGGCCCGGCCACTGGCGGGCTCGATTCCTCGTGGAGCAGCGTGCTGCGGTATGCCCACGACCACGGGCTCGACTTCGGCACCGATGTCGTGTTCACCTACGGACCGCTCGGTTATGCGAACACCGGGGCCTACTCCGGTGGTCCGATCTTGCTTTCGGCGTGGGTGCGCACGGTCATCACGCTGTTCATCGTGGCGCCCATCGTGCTCGTTGCCCGCCGGCTCTCCTGGCAGGCGGGCATGGCGCTGCTGCTGCTCGTGGCGGCTCTGCGATTGATGCGGATCTGCGGCCTCGACGGCCTCGTGCAGGCAGCTTTGTGCTGCTGGGGCCTCCTCGCGTTCACGGCTGACTCGGGTGGGCCGCGGCCGAGCCGTTCCATCGTGACGATCTGCATGGCGATGGCCATGTGCGTGGCTCTCGTCGGGCTCGCAAAGTTTTCGTGGCTCCTCGCCGGCGGTGCCACGGTGTGCGCCGTCGCGATCGACCTTGGCCTCCGCGGCCGCCCCCGGCTCGCGGCGGCGACGATCGCGGCAACCGGAGGACTGTGGCTTGCCGGCTGGGCCGCCCTCGGCCAGCCGTTCGTCAACATCCCCGCCTACCTCGCTGGAGCGTGGCACGTCGCGTCAGGATATGCGAAGGCCATGGGCACGCGCGGCCCCGGCAGCTTTTTTGTTCTGGCGCTGCTGGCCACCGGGGCGTGCGCCGCCGGCGTCGTGCTCCGCAGTCGGGCGGCAGCCCTCCCTGGCCAGAGTCGCCTCCCGATGCGCCGCTGGCTGCTCATGCTGTGGCTCCTCGGCATGCTGTTTCTCGGCTGGAAACATGGGGTGGTCCGTGCGGCGGCCGGTGACACGCACATCACGGCCCTGCTGGCCCAGTGCGTTGTGCTCGCCTTCGCACTCCCGATCATTCCTGTCGTGCATCCGAGGGTGGAGCGTGTGGGCCCGACCTTGGGCTGGGGCGTGGCGATCCTCGCGCTGACGCTGGCCCACTGGATGCAGTTCGGCTCACTCGAGGAAGGCGTGGCCCAGACGATCCGACGCATTCCAGCCAATGCCCTCGCTCTGGCCCGGCCCGAGGGCCACCGCCGCATGCTCGAACATCTGTGGGAGCAGGCCCGCGGCGCACTCGCGTTGCCCGCCGCCAAAGACCTGGTCGGCGCGGCACCGGTCGATGTCTTCGGCTACAGCCAGGACTATGCGATTGCCAACGACCTGAACTACGTGCCGCGGCCCGTGTTTCAGAGCTACTCGGTCTATAACCGTCAGCTTGCCGAACTGAACGACCGGTTTTATCAGTCGCCGCGGGCTCCGGACTGGGTGCTCTTCGAACTTGGGTCGATCGACGGCCGCTACCCGGGGCTCGAGGACTCGCTCGCCCTGCGCACGATCCTGCACGACTACCGAAATGCCGGCACCGACCGCCAGTTCCTCGTGCTGCACCGGGAGCGGCGCGAACCGGTCCGGCTCGAACTCCTCGCCAGCGGCACGGCGCGAGTGGGCGAACGCATCGACGTTGGAGCGCATCGTCCCCGTGACCTGTGGTTGGAAGTCGATACCTCTCCCGGCATTCTTGCGCGACTGGAGACATTCGTGCTGCGGCCGCCGCCGCTGCGACTTCGGGTCTGGGCGGATGGTTTTCCCGCCGAGGGATATGCCTACAACGCCCCGGCCCCGATGCTCGCCACCGGCTTCATCGCCAGTCCGGTGCTTGGTGAAACAGCCGACGCCGCCGCGTTGTTGGCGGGCAAGCCCGCCCGGCTCCTGCAGGCCTTCGCGGTCGAAACGAGCGCCCGCGGCCGCAACACCCGGGTCCGCTACCGGCTCTACGCGATCGTGGGCGGACTCGTGGGCCAGGAGTGATACGGGGCACACGCAACCCTGAGGCGTTCACGACGCTCGGGGCTGCTCGTGCCCGTCGCCGGACGCTCGCTGCGCCCATCCTGGGCTTCGCTCGCTCGATGCTTTCTCCGCTTCGCCATCCTGGCTGCGCGGAGAAAGCAACGCCGGCTCCCGGGCACG
>QWPO01000204.1 GCA_003669255.1 Planctomycetota bacterium
CCGGTTTACGCTCGTTGACTACTCCGGCTCTCCGATCAGTTCCGGCTTCACGCTCGCCCCCCTGCCCCAGCGGCTCTCGGGCAGCCTCGTCTATGACACCGCCGCTACGACGATCGACCTCGACATCACCGGCGTAGACACCCTCCGCTGGAAGGGCAGCGGCTCGACGACCTGGGATACGGGCTCGGCGGTGAACGTTGGCGGCTCCTTCAACTGGGTGCTCGCCTCGTCGGGCACCACAGCCACGAACTTCTTCACCGGCGACCAGATCGGCTTCGACGACTCCGCTGCCACTGGAACAGTGGCGGTCGCGGGGGTCGTTGCCCCTGGGGCGATCGTGGCGACCAACTCGTCGCTCGACTACACGCTCGGAGGGGCAGGTTCGATCGGCGGCTCTGGTGTGTTCGCGAAGTCGGGCACGGGCCGGCTCGCCCTGCTGGTCTCGAACTCCTCGACGGGTGCCACGACGGTCTCGGCTGGCACGTTGCAACTCGGCGACGGCTCGACCGCCGTGAACGTGACCGGGGACGTGACGGTGGCCGGCGGCCTCCTTGACGCTCAGAATGCGAGGCTCGCGGGCACGCTCGGCGTGTCGGCCGGTTCGGCCGAGTTCACGACGGGAGCGGTGGCCGGACTCGTGACGGTGAGTGGGGGCACGGCCTCGTTCGGCGGCGGGACGTTCGAGTCGGGCGCGGTCGTCACCGCCGGCCGGCTCGGGATCGGCAACGGCGGCCTCACCGGCAACGTCTCTGTGGCCAGTGGGGCCACACTCGCCTTCGGCCATGCATCGGACATCACCTACACCAACATCCTCTCCGGCAGCGGTGCGGTGGTGAAGTCGGGGGCCGGCCGCCTGACGCTGACGGCCAACAACAACCCCTTCGCCGGGTCGCTGACGATCGATGGCGGCGAAGTTCGCGTCGATGACCAGGGGCTGGGCGGCGACTTGAGTGCCGCGTCGATCGTCGTCAACAACGGCGGCACGTTTCAGTTCGGCAATGCCACGCTGGGCAACCCGGATCTCCCCGCCTCGACCTTCATTATCGCCAACGCCGGTAGCCGTATCGTTTGGCAGGAGAGCGAGGACTTCGGCGGCGTGCACCTTCAGGGCGGCACGATCGACCTGCAGCAAGGAGGCATCAGCGCCACAGGTTCGTCCGTGCAGTCCTGGACGAGCGGCACCGTGACGGGTGCCACGTACGCGATCGGTGGTACCAATCCGATCGTCAAGACGACCGTGGGAGAAGTGCTCATCAACGGCTCTGCCTCGATTACGACGACCGGTGGCATCGCCATCGAAGAGGGCACGATGCGGTTTGCCTCGGCCCTCAACCTCGGCTCGGGGAGCATCGGCCTGGGGGCCGCGTCCACGTCTGGCATCTACCGCTACGACGGAGCGACTGCCTCGCGGGTGGGCTTGTTCACACTCAATGGGAGCGGTGAGATTGCGGTCACCGATCCGGCTGCAGTGTTCACGATCCCCACCGGCCTCACCGGCGCCGGCTCGCTGGTCAAGACAGGCTCCGGCACCCTGCAGCTGAGCGGCTCCGGGAACTTCACGGGTGGCACCACCATCTCGTCGGGCACTGTGCTCGCTGGTGTGGCACGGGCGCTTGGCACCGGCAACGTGGTGGTGGGTAACGGCGGCGTGCTCGCCGTGGCCACGCCGCTCGATCTGGGCACGGGCTTCAGCGTCACGACCCAGCCCGGTGGCCTGGTGTCGGTCGCGTCTGGCGGCAGCCTGCCGCTGGCCGCCGGCAGCAGCCTCGCCGGCTTTCGGTCGGCGTCGGCCAACACCACAGCCTCGATTCTCTCGGGTTCGGTCGGACCGTCCGGTGGCACCGTGTCGGCCACGTGGCTGCCGACGGCGACCGGTCTTTTCTCCGATGTTCTCGAACTCTCGACGGCCACGGCCTCGTCGCCCTTTGTGCTCTCAATGACCTACTCTCCCGGCCTCGACGCCGGCACGGCCTCAGGATTGTTCCTGGGTTGGAACGCCACGTCGGGCAGCACGGCCACGTGGGTGAATGCGACGACCGGCAACTCGGTCACCACGGCCACGCCCACGCAGCAGGGCTACCTCGGCAGTTTCACCGACTTCAAGGCCCAGTATGGCGACGACCTCTCCGCGTACGTCGGTGCCTACGGTCGCGACCCGGCGACCAACAGCACCTGGTCGGTGGTCAATCACAACAGCCAGTTTTCGATCGTGCCCGAGCCGGGCACGCCCACACTGCTTGCCATCGCCGCCGTGGCAGCCTGGGCGGGGTGTCGACTCCGCCGGGCCGCCGCGGCGGCCGCGTTGGCCGCCATGCTCGTCGGGGGGGCTGCCCACGCCCAATCCACCGTCACGTTCCAGCAGGGCGCGGCCCTCACGGGCGCGAGCTCGATCTACTCCGGGATCACCGAGGCCTCGATCGGCAACACATCGGCGACGAGCACGGTGACGACCGTCGGGATCGACGGCGTGAGCAGCGGCGACGGCACCGAGCGGCAGTTCTTCCTCAAGTTTGACTCGATCTTCGGCACTGGTGCGGGCCTGATTCCGACCGGGGCAACGATTCTCGACGCCCAACTCACTCTCCGCACCACGGGCAACAGCAACTCGCAGTCGAACGGATACTTCATGATCGGAGGGATGAAGGTGCCGTTCTCCACGGCCACCAGCCTCAACGACCTCGGCACGGGCAACGGCGCTCTCACGACCAATGGGCCGACCTATGCAAACGGTCTGGCGACGCTTCCGGTGGCGGGATATCGCGTTCCTGCGCAGAACACGTCCTACTCGGCCTTCGTCGCACCCTTCGTGCAGCAGTGGTCGGATGGCACGCTCGCGAACAACGGCATGGTGGTGCAGGCCAATACGACCGACGCCTGGCAGGTCTTCGGCTCCGCCGATGCAACGGTCGCCTATCGGCCGAAACTCGCGGTGACCTACACGACGACGCCGACGATCACCACGTCGCTGAAGCCGGGTGTTGCCGGCTACACCGGGTTCTCCGGTGTCACGCTCCACGGGCTCACCAACGCCACGCTTGATGTCACCGAAGGCACCGCGATCACGCTCGACGGGCCAACGGCTGGTACGCCTCCCGGTGACGCCGGCAGCCCCGACCTCCTCGGACTGGTGAAGTTCGACCGCATCTTCGGCTCCGGTGGGGCTCAGGTGCCGACGCGGGCCAACGTGCTCAAGGCCTGGTTCGTGCCGACGACGGGCAACGCCTCCAACGACGAGTCGAGCGGCCCCTACTTCGCCTACCGGATGCTCACTGCCTGGGGGAACACGACCACCTACTCCATGTATGGCGCGGGCGGCCCGGTCAGTGGCACCGACTACGTGGCTGTCACGTCGGGCAGCGCGTTGGCCCTCGGGAAGAACGCCCAGGGCTGGTTCGACATCACGTCGACTGTCAACGACTGGAAGGCGGGCGCTGCCAACAACGGCATCCTCGTGCGGGCCTCCACCACCGACGGCTGGTCGTTCGGCGGTCCCGCCGCCAGCGATGCCAACCGGCGGCCCGACCTCCGCGTCACCTACACGCTCGATTCGCTCGTGTGGAAGGGCAACACGTCGTCCACCTGGGACAAGGGCTCGGCGGTCGACATCGGAGGCACGCAGAACTGGGTGCTCCAGACGGGAGGGTCGGCCACGAACTTCATCGACAGCGACCGCGTGGTGTTCAACGACTCCGCGGCCGGCACTGGAGCGATCGCCGTGACGATCGCCGAGGCCGTCTCGCCGCAGCAGGTCACGCTCGACGTCGGCAGTCGCGGCCAGTCGTTCACTGGCCTCGGTCGGATCACCGGGAGCGGGAGCCTGGTGAAGACCGGAAGCGGCACCGCCGTGATGGCGACCGACAACGACGCGACCGGTGGCACCACCGTTTCAGCCGGCACGCTGCGGATCGGTGCCGGCGGCACGTCGGGCGGCCTTGCCGGCTCGACGACGATCGCCTCCGGCGCCTCGCTCGAGTTCAACCGCGCCGGGCGGTTGACTGTCGCCGGAGCCCTGTCGGGCTCCGGATCGCTGGTGAATGCAGGCCCGGGCCGGGTTGACATCCTTGGTTCCCATACGTTTGCCGGTCCGATCACCGTCTCATCGGGCACGCTGGGCCTGAGTCCCTTCGCGGCCGCGGCGGGTGTGACGGTAGGCAACGGAGCATCGTTTGCGATCGTCAACTCGGGCTCCGAGACCACCTTCTCGACACCAACCCTCACGCTCGGCACGCTGGCCTCGGATCTCCGCTTCGATCTCGCGTCGAACACCAATCCCGTGGTGCCGCTACTCAGCGTGACGAATGCCGATGGCCTCGCGCTCTCGGGCGGCGCCCACACCATCTCGGTGCAGACCATGGGTGCCCTGCAGGCGGGCCGGTTCACGCTCGTCGACTACGCCGGTGCACCCATCTCGTCGGGCTTCACGCTCGCCGCCCTGCCCGCGCGACTCGCGGGTGGACTCATCTACGACACCACCAACACCACCATCGATCTCGACATCACAGGGCTCGATTCGGTCCGTTGGGTGGGCAACGTCTCATCGACATGGGATGCCGGCACGGCGGTGGATGTCGGTGGCACCCGCAACTGGGAACTTGCGTCGTCTACCGTGGCGACGAACTTCGTGGCCGGTGATCAGGTGATCTTCGACGACTCCGCGGTGGCAGGCAGCGTGTTGCTCGCCGGCGACGTCGCCCCCGGCTCGATCCTGGTCGACAACGCTGCGGTGGACTTCACCGTCGCCGGTTCCGGCACGATCGTCGGTGGCGGCAGCCTGGTGAAGCAAGGAGCTGGTCGACTCACGCTGCTCGTCTCAAACTCCTCGACGGGCGGCATGGCTGTGTCGGGCGGCGCGGTGGAGGCGGGCGACGGGTCCACGGCCGTGACGATCGCGGGCCCACTCACCGTGAGCGGCTCGGGCGGCTTCACGCTCCGGAATGGCTCGATCGGCGGTGGGCTCACGGTGACGGGCGGGTCGGCGACGATCGCAGCCGGTAGCCTCGCGTCGGTCGCCACGATTGACGGCGGCACGCTCTCGATCGCCGCCGGCGGACCATCACCCACCATCGCGGCTGGGTTGGTGGTCAACCAAGCCGGCACGGTCCGATTCGACCAGAACGACGTGCTTGTGTTCGGGGAGTCACTTTCGGGTTCGGGAGCAATCGTGCAGTCGGGGAGCGGTCGGACGACGTTCACGGCATCCAACACGGGCTTCACCGGCTCGATCACGATCGACGCCGGTGAGGTGCGGGTCGAGGATCCGGGCTCCGGCGGCGATCTCAACGCCACGTCGATCGTGGCCAACAACGGCGGCACGTTCCAGTTTGGCAACAACCAGATCGGCAACCCCGACCTGCCCGCCACGACCTTCATCACCGCCAATGCCGGCGGCCGCGTGATCTGGCAGGAGGGCGAGGACCTCGGTGGCGTGCACCTGCTCGGCGGCGAGATCGATCTCCAGCAGGGCGGCATCACGTCGAGCGGCACCGGGACACCGCAGACCTGGACGCACGGTCGGCTTACCGGCAGCGGCACACAGGGATGGGCGGTCGGCGGTGCGGCGGCGATCGTCAAGACGACCGCCGGCGTGGTGACCGTGGACGGCTTGGCATCGATCACCTCGACCGGCGGCATTGCCGTCGAAGACGGCACGCTGCGGCTTGCCACCGCCGCCAACCTTGGCACCGCGCCCCTCACGCTCGGCGGTGCATCGACCGCCGGAACGGTTGTCTACGACGGCGCGTCGGCCACGCGGGCCGGGGCGGTCACCCTCGCGGCTGGCGGTGGCACGGTCGAGGTCACGGACGCAAGCGCGGTGGTCTCGCTCTCGGGCGGCGTGTCGGGCAGCGGCCCGCTCGCCAAGGCGGGCCCTGGCACCCTGCTCTTTACGGGTGTCAATGGCATGCAGGGCTCGTTCACGGTGTCTTCGGGAACGCTTGGCTCGATTCCTTTCAACGCGGTCGCCGGCGGTGCCGTCTCCGCGGGAGCCGCCTTCTCGGTGGTCAACCAGGCGACCACGACCACACTGACGCTGCCCACGCTCTCGCTGGGCGCAGGCTCGAAACTCGGATTCACGCTTGCCGACGCCGGCATCCCCACCGTGCCGCTCATGAGCGTGACCACGACCGACGGACTGACGCTCTCCGGGTCGGTGTTTGTCTCCTTGGCCTCAGCCCAATCGCTCGGTGTCGGTAGGTTCACGCTGCTCGAATACGACGGCGCTCCCCTCCCCTCGTCGTTCACGCTCGGGTCGCTGCCGCCGCGCATGCAGGCGACACTCGTGAACGACACCGCCAACACGCGGCTCGACCTCGACGTGCTCGGCACCGGTCAACTCAAGTGGCGTGGGAACGCGTCGTCGGCGTGGAACACCGGTTCCGCCGTAGACGTTGGGGGCACGCTCAACTGGGTCGACTCCACGTCGGCCGCGGCGACGAACTTCATCGTCGGCGATCGGGTGGTGTTCGACGACACCGCATCGAGCGCGACGGTGGCTATCGACGAGGTCGTAAGTCCGGCGGAGATCACGTTCGCAAACTCGGGTGTCGAGTTCACGCTCTCGGGCAGTGGTTCGATCGCCGCCGGCACGATCACGAAGACCGGCACCGGCCGTGTCACAGTCGCCGTGGCCAAGACTGGCACGCAATCCACCACGATCTCGGCGGGCATCCTCCGGGTCGGCGACGCCCTGAACTCCGGCAGTTTCGCCGGGCCGGTGACTGTGGCTGCCGGCGCGGGCTTCGACGTCGCAAACGGCGTGGCGACAGGCCGGGTGACAACCTCAGGCGGCCTGGTGACCGTGACCGGCAGCCTCGCCGCGGGGGCGGTCGTCGATGCGGGCGAGCTTCGGATCGGTGCGGGTGGCACCTCGGGCGGCCTCGCGGGTAACGTCTCGGTCGGCGCGGCCGCCACGATGACGGTGAATCGCAGTGACGCTCTCACCTACTCCGGCACGCTCTCGGGCGCCGGCACGCTCGTCAAGACGGGTGCGGGCCAGTTCACGCTCCTCGCCGCTAGCACTGGGTTCACCGGCGCGGTGAACGTCAACGGTGGTGAACTGCTCCTCGAGGACCGCGGCCAGGGTGGCGACCTCAATGCCACCTCGATCGTCGTCAACGACGGCGGCCGGTTTACGTTTGGAGCCGTGGGCAACCCTGATTTCCCGCAGTCGACGGACGTCACGGTCAATGCCGGCGGACGATTCGACCTCCAGCAGGGGGAGAACTGGGGCGGCCTGATCCTCGACGGAGGCCTGATCACGTTCTCCGGGACGCGGACCGGCGTGAACATGAACCTCGATCGCTTCACATTGCGGTCGGGCACGTTCGCGACCGACTTTGGATTGGGGGGCACCGGCGGTCAGATCACCCGGCTCGCCGCCGGCCAGTCGATCCTGAAGACCACCGCAGGCACGGTGACGTTCGGCCCCGGGACCTCGATCCAGCCGGACGCGGGAGTGAACCTCGAGGACGGCACGCTCGACTTCCACGTGACGGCGCTGCCGGCGAGCGGCAACGGCGCGTTCACGATCGGTGATGCGGGTAGCGCCGTGGCCCTCCGCGTGTCGGGCGTTGGCACTGGCACCTTCGGTCGTTACGCCTACGTCGGCAATCCCAGCCTCACGGTCGACGTCGTTGATGCCGGGGCAACAATGGCCGTCACAGGCACAGTCGAGGGTGGCGGCGCCGTGATCAAGACGGGCAGCGGCACGCTTGACCTGCAGCAGGCGACCGGTTTGACCAACGCGACCACCGTGTCTGGTGGCACGCTGCGAGTGTCGAACGCCGCCGCTCTTGGGACGAGCGAGGTCGTCGTGCAGTCGGCTGGCACGCTCGACGTCGCCGGCGGCGTGACGATGCGATCCCCGAAGGTGACGGTGGACGGGGGCACGCTGCGGGCGGGCACGCTCGCCGTTGATGCCTCGACCGGCGTGACGCGGGTCGAGGTTCGCGGCGCGGGGACGATCGCGGGATCGCCGGCGGTCTCGGTGGGTGCCGGAGGCTCGCTGATTCTTTCCTCCTCGGCGGCGACCATGCACTCACTTGCCAGCCTCGCCGTCGACGAGGCCGCGGGGCTCGTGGACATCGGCACCGGAGGCCTCGCCATCGCCGCTGGTGGCATGACGCAGGCCAGTCTCCTGGCCGATCTCATTGCTGGCCGAGGCGACGGTTCGTGGAACGGCGCGAGCGGGATCGCATCGACTGCCGCAACCAACGCCGTGTTGCAGTCGACTCCGCGTGGGGTGGGCTGGCTCGACGGCGGTGATGGCTCGCTGACCGTGGCCTTCGCGGCGCAGGGCGACACGAATCTCGACTGGCAGATCGATGTCCTTGACGCAAGCAACTTCCTGTCGTTCGGCAAGTTCGACTCGGGTCTGCCGGCGAACTGGCTGGAGGGTGACTTCAACTACGACGGCCTGGTGGACGTCCTCGACGCCGCCGATTTCTTCAACACCGGCCTCTACGACGCGGGGAACTACAACTCCTTCGCTCAGGCGGGTGCCGTGGCCGCGGTGCCTGAGCCGTCCGCGGCCGCGCTGCTGGGTGTGGCTGGGGCCGTGCTGGCCTGGCGTCGGACGCGGCGAATCTGGCTGCCCGTTCGCGACGGTCAGGGTACGCGAGGCGATCGTTCGTGAATCAATCGATCGACGGAGCAGGCATGAAGCGGCACGATCAGCCACGCGGTGGGTTCACGCTCGTAGAGCTGTTGGTGGTGATCGCAATCATCGCCACGCTCATCGGCCTGCTGTTGCCGGCGGTGCAGTCGGCACGCGAGTCGGCCCGGCGGACGTCATGCTCGAACAACCTCAAGCAGACGGGCCTTGCGGTGCACGCCTACGAGTCGAGCAAGCGGAGGATCCCGCCGGGATGGACCGAGCCTGCCGGATCGGCCACCCTTCCGGCTCGGCACAGTTTCTACACCTTCATCCTCTCCTACATGGAGCAGGGGCAGATCGGCGACCAGGTCGACTGGACCAAGGACTGGAACGTCGGCAAGAACAAGGCGCTGCTGGCCTCGCCCCTCACGGCCACGGTCTGCCCATCGGCGCCAGCTCGGACTGACCCGGTCTCGGACTACGCCGCGTGTCATCAGGTCAATGCGTCCGCCTACTCGGCGCTGGTTTCGGCCAAGCAACTCACGACCCGCGGCAACTGGACGGGCATGCTCTGGCCGCAGGCCCGGAAGCGGTCGGCGGTCAGCGACGGACTCTCCAAGACGATTCTTCTCTATGAGTCTGCGGGGCGGCCGCTGGGGTACGTGGGGAGGAAGCCGGATGGCAGCACCGCCGTGAGCGGCGCTCGGTGGGCCGACAAAGACAGTTACTTTGCCATCCACGAGCAGCGGGGCGGCCAGATGATGAACCTGCACAACAACAACGAGATCTACTCATTCCATCCCGGGATGTGCATGTTCGTGATCGGCGACGCTTCCGTGCGGTCGATCGAGGAGAGTGTCGATCCGGAGGTGTTCGTCTCGCTGGTGACGGCGTCTGCCGGCGATGTCGGGCAGTGACGTCCGCGACTGATCGCCGCCTCAGCCGTGCCCGACTGCGACCCGCGCGGCCCACCATCGCTCGGCGAGCCCGAACGCCAGCGTCATGCCGGCACCCCCTGGCGACCCCATCACGAAGCAGTTGCGCTGCGGCTCGGCTGTGAAGTGCACGGGATCGGGGCCCTTGGCATAGACGCCGTGCCAGCGGGCGGCGATCGACCAGTCGGGGAGGCGGAGGATGCGGCGGGCATAGGCGAGAATCAGGTCGTCGATCGCCACGGAGTCGAACGGATCGAGCGGCGCGTCGTAGTCGTGCGAGTCGCCGAGGATCACCTCGCCCGCCTCGTTCTGCGAGGCCATCACGTGGATGCCGGCGGCCGTGTGGGCCGGCAGCGACTCCGCCAGTCGCCGCTTGAGGTGCAGGAGAGACGGGCAGATCTCGAAGCCGGCGTAGTGAGCGAGCGTCAGCCCGCCGGCCACGTGAGGGCCGAGCCGCCAGCCGTCCGGCTGCGGGCGGGTGCGGAGCATCTGCAACTTGCAGCGGCGGGTGCCCGAGGCGGCCCAGACGTCGGGAAATAGCGTCTCAAAGTCGGCGCCGCCGCAGACGATCACCAGTGGCGCCGCGAACCGTTGCCCGCACGACGTGGTGACCGCGGGCATGTCGATGCCGACGACCGTGGTCGAGAAGCGGATGTCCACGCCGTGGGCAGCGACGAGATGGGCCGCGACGGCGGCGATCGCCCTGGGCGGATCAACGGCGAGTTCGGACGGACTCCAGAGCACCGCCCGGGCGTCGGCAGGGATCGCGGGAAATCGTCGCGCCGCTTCGGCGCCGGTGAGCAGGTCGCAGGCGACGCCGAGCCCGGGGGCCCGCTCGGTGAACTCCTCCAGCACGCGAGCCTCGTCCTCTTCAAAAACGACGTGCACGCTGCCGCACTCAGCGGCCCAGATTGCGCCCGCGTCGCGGAGTTCGAGCCAGCGGGCCCGACTTCGCATGGCGGCGGTATGCCGCTCCCCGGCCAGTTGCCCCACCGGCCAGACCATGCCGAAGTTGCGGATGCTTGCCCCACGGGCGGCGTCGCTCCGCTCGAGGACGGTGACGCGGCGACCGCGCCGGGCCGCCTCCCAGGCGAAGGCGAGGCCCATGATCCCGCCGCCCACCACGATCACGTCGGTGGCATGCGTCACGGCACGTCCCCGAGGCGCGGCAGCAGTGCAGGCAGATCGCCAATGGCGGAGATCGTCGCATGCGCACCGGCGGCAAGCATTCGCTCCGCGGCCGCGATGAGTAGGTCGGCCCGGCGGCCGGGCTCGAGCGCGTCGTGTTCCGCCCGCGAGAGCCCGAGCATGTTGCCGGTCGCGGTGACTCCGACCGCCCACACCCCGGCATTCCGGGCGGCTTCGACGTCGGCCAGCGTGTCGCCCACGGCGACCACCGCTGACGGCGGCCAGATGCGAGTCTTCTCCATCGCTCGGAAGATCATCCAGGGCGCCGGACGTCCCGCCGCGACCTCGGTGGCACAGACGGCCGCGTCCGGAAGAAAGCCCTGCCGCCGGCAGCCCTCCAGCACCACCGCCGTCATGGCAGCGTCGTATCCGGTCGTGACGGCGACGGCGAGGCCCGCCTGCCGCAACGCCGCGACCGCCTCGAGCGTGCCCGGGATCAGGGCGTCGAACGCGGGAAGCGAGGCAAGTTGGAGCGGAATGAACTCCGCGTAGAGTTCGTCGAGATCCGCCTCAGTGAAGGGCCGCCCGTGGGCCGTCGCCCAGGCGGCTGCCACCCGAGGCAGAGCCGCGAGGGCTGCGATGTGGTCCCGCTTGGCGGTGCCCATCGGGCCGCGGGCCTCCGCGGCGGTGATCGCCACGCCATGGCGGGCGAAGAGATCGACGAATACACCGGCCGGGGCACACGAGCCAAAGTCGATCGTGGTGCCCGCGAGATCGGCGACGACGAGGCGGATGGGCGTCGTCATGGCTCAGGTGGAGGCCCCGCGAAACTCCGGCCGGACGACGCCGCGGATGAGCGGGATGAACTCGTCAACGGTCGGCGTCTCCGCCCCCTCCACTTTCGCTTCGTCGTCCCAGCGTCGGAGTCGTACCGCCGCCTCCCAGTGGGGGTTGCGCCGAAACTCCTCCTGGGCCGCGGCGTCCATCGGGCCGCCCTGCAGCATCAGGCTCGTGACGCTCGGCGGGCTCAGTTGCTCCATGTACGCCGGCTCCGTGCCGGTGAGATACCGCTTGGCATCGACATGGAGCCGAACCGGTTCCGTGACGTCGGTGTCGAACCACGGAGCGAGTTTCCGGGCGGCGGTCACTTCGTGGGCATCGTCGATGCCCTCCTCCGGAGCGTCGTCGGGCAGGTCGTGGAGCATGTGGCCGAGGTCGTGGAGCAGTGCGGCCACGACGAGCGGGTCGTCGGCACCGTCGCGAAGCGCGCAGGCTGCCGTCTGGAGGGCGTGCTCCCGCTGGTTCACCGACTCGCCGCCGTATTCCGAGTCGCCCTTCTCCGCGAACAGCCTCATGATCGCCGCCACCGGATCGTCCGTCTTCGTGGTCATGCTTCAGCTTCCGAGAGTTGGCCGGCCGTGAGTCGGCGAGTGTAGCGAGCCGCCCAGGGGCGGAATGTCAGTTTTTCGTGAGCGCCGCTGGAAGCAATCGGCGCACCGACATAATGCCGCCGGAGCGTGGTGATCGCTCGCACGACCGACGATTGCGGCAGGGAGACCATGCGGATGCTTGAGACGGCTGAACGAGCGGTGGCGACGGCGCGTGTCGCCCTGCTAACGCGGCCCGGTGGTTCGCTGGAACTGCGCGATGTGCCGGTGCCGCCGCTCGGCGAACGGGAAGTGCTCGTGCGCATCGACGCCTGCGCGGTCTGCGGCAGCGATCTGCATACGGCCCATGGCCGACGGCCGCACCCGCTGCCGGCAATCCTCGGCCACGAGATCGCGGGCACCGTCGTTGCGGTCGGGGCCGGACCCGACGTCGTGGACGTCGTCGGGGAGGCCATCACGGCCGGCGAGCAGATCACCTGGAGCGTGTGTGCCTCATGCGGCGAGTGCGACCGCTGCCGCGGAGGCCTGCCGCAGAAGTGCCGGCAGCTCTTCAAGTATGGCCATGCGGCAAACGACGAGCATTCCCTGGCGGGCGGCTTTGCCAGTCATGTGGTGCTGCGGCCCGGCACGGCGATCGTGCGGCTACCGGCTGGACTCACGGCCGTCGCGGCTGCGCCCGCGAGCTGCGCCGTGGCGACCGCGGCGGCTGCGCTTCGGGTCGCCGGTGATCTCCACGGTCGGTCCGTGGTCGTGCTCGGCGCGGGAATGCTTGGCCTATCGGTTGCGAGTCTGGCAACGGCACGCGGTGCGGCCTCGGTGACTGTCGTCGATTCCAGGCCGGAGCGACTCGACCTTCTGGCCGCGGCCGCGCCGCAGGCGAACACAGTGCCCTGGTCGGGCGACGAGGCCGGGCTCGAGCATCTCGTGACGGGCGTGCTTGTGGCCGACGGCGCCGATGTGGTGGTCGACGCGGGGGGCTCGGTCGCGACGGCCCAGGCCGCGATGCGACTGATCGCGACCGGTGGCACGTGCGTGCTCGCGGGCACGGTGGCACCGGTCGGAAACGCGGCCTGCGATCCCGAGCGGATTGTTCGTCGGCAGGCGACGATCCGTGGCGTCCACAACTACCGGCCCGAAGATCTTGCTGCGGCCATCAGCCATCTTGCTTCGCCGGCGGGCGCCGGCCTTGCCTCACTCGTCGGTCCTGTGATGCCGCTCGATGCGATCGACGAGGCGCTGGTGATGGCCGCCGCCGGCACCGCCGTCCGCGTAGTCGTGACGCCATGACGAGCGAGGTGCTGCGCCGCGGCCGGACGACCTCGCTGAAAGCCTGGCAAGTTCGCATTTTCGCGATCACGTGGCTCGCCTACGCCGGCTTCTATCTGACGCGAAAAAGCTTGTCGGTGGCGAAGATCGAACTCAAGAAGCCCGAGGTGTGGGGGCTCTCGACGGAGACGCTCGCCGCCGTCGATGGCGGGTATCTCATCGCCTACGCGGCTGGGCAGTTGCTCTGGGGCGTGCTTGGC
>QWPO01000060.1 GCA_003669255.1 Planctomycetota bacterium
CCTCGCAACCTCATCAAGGGTGGCCAGGGAGGCACGCTGACCCTCTCGGGTGAAAACGTGTTCACGGGGCAACTTCAGGTAAACGTTGGCAACGTACAGACCGACCGGATCGAGAACGTGAGCGATCCGTCGCCGCTGGGGGCGGGCAATCAGCCGATTCGTCTCGGGAACGGCGCCACCGCCGGCACGCTCATCTACACGGGAGCGGGTGAAACGTCGAATCGCTACATCCAAGTCGGCGGCGGCGTTGCCTCGACGGCCACGGGAGGTGCGACGGTGACGAATAACGGCAGCGGAGCAGTCGTGTTTACGGCCACGAGCACCTTCAACTCTGGCACCTTCAACGTTCCCCAGACCGGCATCGACCCGGCGGTATCCCGCTTCTTGACCCTGAGTGGAACAAACACGGATCTCAACACGATCAATGGTCGGATCGTCAACAACGTGAACTCGTCTGCCGGCGCCTCGCTGGTCGCCCTAACCAAGAGCGGTGGTGGCACCTGGGTGCTGACCGCTGCCAACGGGTATAGCGGCGGCACGACCGTCTCCGGCGGCATCCTCTACGTGAACGGCTCGCTTGCCAACGGGAATGCCAATAGCGTCGCCAGCGGGGCGACCCTGGGCGGCACAGGTGTGATCGGTGCGGCCACGACGATTTCGGGGAAACTTTCCCCGGGCTTCGGCGGCATCGGCACGCTCTCGTTCTCGAATGGGCTTACCTGGAATGGTGGAGGCACGGCGGGATCGACGACCGATTGGCTCTTCGACCTCGGCGCCGCCAACGCCTCGGATCTGGCGAGCGTCATCGGCAGTTTCACGAAAGGCACCGGTTCGGTATTCCGATTCGATCTCGGAAACGCCACTGCGTCCGGTACGTATACGCTCGCCTCGTGGACAGGCTCGACGACGTTTTCTGCGGGCGACTTCAGTTACACGAACCTCGGCGGTGGGAGTAGCGGGACGTTCGACATTGTGGGCAGTTCCCTAGTGCTCACGATCGTGCCCGAGCCGACGACGAGCGTGGGCCTTCTGGCATCGGTGGTTGCCGGGCTGATGGCCGTGCGCCACGGCCGACGCAGGACTGATTGATTTCGCATACGAGGACCGATTGCCATGAATACCTCTGACCGAATCCGAGCCATCGTGACGGCCGCAGCGCTGGGCTTTACCTGCGTTGCGGAGGCACAGCTGACCACCACCTGGACCGGCGGCGGTTCCACCGCACTCTGGTCGGATGCCGCGAACTGGTCGACGCCGCCCCTGGCTTCGTCCGGCACCTACACGCTCACGTTCTCGGGCACCTCCAAAACGGCATCATTCAACGACTCTGTCACAGCCGTGAAGGCTAACATCATCGGCAACTCCTCCGGAATCCAGTTCACCAACGACGGCACCGCCGGCAAGAACGGCCAGTTCGTGCTTTCGGGCAGCGCGATCACGCTCTACGGTGACATCCGTTTCACGAACCCGGCCGCGGCGAACGCCGTGAGCATGACCGACGAGATCAAGAACGATCTCGTGCTCACCTCGGCCAACAGCACGCTGATCTACACCGCCAGCTACGGGAATCTCGTCCACAACCTGATCATCAGCGGCGTCGTGCGCGAAGACGCGATCGGGAGAGTCTTTCGCAAGGGCGGCACCGGCGGAACACTCTTCCTGAGCGGCGAAAACGTCTTCACTGGGCAGATGCAGGTCTTCGTTGGGTCGGTATCCGTCGACCGCTTCGAGAACATCAGCGATCCGAGTCCGCTCGGAGCCGGCAACATTCCGATCCAGGTAGGCAACGGAACCCAGACCTGTTCGATCATCTACACCGGTAGTGGAGAAACCACGAATCGCTACATCGCCGTCGGTGCCGGGCCGGCGAGCTCTGCGTCGGGTGGCGCCACGATCACCAATAACGGCAGCGGCCCGCTCGTATTCGACGCCGCCAACCGCTCGGCTGCGGGCACCAATCCCTTCGACAACGGCCGCTTTAACACGAACTATCAGGGCGACAACACGGTCCCGGTTCGCACGCTCACCATCAACGGCACCAACTCCACTGACAGCGAGATTCGCTCCGAGATCGCTGATCAGGCCTACGCGCAGGTGACCACGTCGATCCAACTCGCCAAAGGCGGCTCCGGCAAGTGGATTCTTTCGGGTGCCAACACCTATTCCGGCACCACCACGATCAGTGCCGGAACGCTCCAGATCGGCACCGGCGGCACGACCGGCAACCTGGGCACGGGGCCGGTGATCAACAACGCGACGCTCGTCTTCAAGCGGTCCGACGACATCGCCTACGACCGCGACATCACCGGCACGGGCTCGCTCGTCAAGTCCGGGGCGGGGGTGCTCACCTTCGGCACCGCCCAGTCCTACACAGGACCGACCTCGATCGAAGCCGGCACCCTGTCGATCGGTGAAACTGGCTCGCTCGCCGCCTCGTCGCGGATCACCGTCGCGGCAGGAGCGGCCTTCAGCGTGGCCGACGTGCTCACCGGAGCCTATGCCGTGCCGGCGGCCCAGACGCTCGGCGGCGACGGCACGGTCGTCGGCGGCGTGACCGTCGCCGGTGGAGCGACGCTGTCACCGGGTGCCAGTCCCGGCACGCTCACGATCACCGACAACGTCACCTTTGGCTCCGGCGGAAACTACAACTGGCAGATGCTCTCGGCGACTGGTACCGCCGGCTCCACGGAATCGTGGGACCTGCTCAGTGCCGGCGGCAGCCTGACGATCGCCTCGACGAACGTTGACCCGTTCAAGATCAACCTCTGGTCGCTCTCGGGCGTGGCCCCCGAGGTGAGCGGCTCAGCATCCAACTTCAACTCGGCGCAGAACTACACCTGGAAAATCGCCAGCGCCGGCGGTGGGATCAGCGGCTTCGCCGCCAACAAGTTCCTGATCTCCACCAGTGCCACCAACGGCACCGGCGGCTTCGCCAACAGCCTGGGCGGCGGCACATTTTCGATCGCACAGAGTGGCAATGACCTGAACCTCGTGTTCACGGCCGCTGCACCGACCGTGATCACGATCAACGTGGCCAGCGGCACGCAGACCCAGAGCCAGGCAGGCTATCCAACGCTCTCGGGCACGGTGCCGGTGGTGAAGACCGGCGGCGGTACGCTGGTGGTCAACGCCGCCAACACGGTCACCGGCTCGACAACGGTGCAGCAGGGCGAGCTGCAGCTCGCCAATGCATCGGCCCTCGGCGCAAGCAAGCTCGTGCCCGTCGCCGGCGGCACTGTTTCGCTCACGCCGTTCCTGGAGACCACCGTCGGCGGCCTTGCTCCCAATGCCGGCGGCCTCGTGAACCTGGCCAACGGCAAGGTCACCGTGGCGAGTGGCCTGAGCCCCACCGACCTGGTGGCCGCGATCGTGGCAGGCCGTGCCGACGGCTCCTGGACCGGCACGAGCGGCATCACCTCGAGCGTGGCGGCGTCTGACGTGGCCTCCAGCATCCCGCGGGCTGTGGGCTGGCTCGACAACGGCGACGGCTCGCTCACGGCGGCCTACGCAGCGCCCGGCGACACCAACATCGACTGGCAGGTCGACGTCCTCGACGCGAGTAACTTCCTGTCGTTCGGCAAGTTCGACACTGGGCTGTCGGCCACCTGGCTGGAGGGCGACTTCAACTACGACGGCGTGGTCGACGTTCTCGACGCCGCCGACTTCTTTGGCACCGGCCTCTACGACGCCGGGAACTACAACACCCCGCCGGGAACAGAAAGCATCGCCGCCGTGCCGGAGCCCAGCACGTGGCTCATGACACTCGCGGGCATTAGTACCGTCGGCTGGCTGGCCTCTGCACGGCGGCGTGCTCTCCACGGGTGATCGTCGTGACCAAGACCTTGATCGGTATGCCGAACATGCATCGCGTTGCAACCCGGCACCTCGGTGAGGCGCGTCCCATCTTGGGATTCACCCTCGTCGAACTCCTCGTCGTGATCGCGATCATCGCGACCCTGATCGGTCTGCTCCTGCCTGCCGTGCAGAGCGCCCGCGAGTCGGCCCGGCGAACGCAGTGCGCCAACAGCCTTCGCCAGATCGGCCTCTCCGCCCATGGCTACGAGAGCGCAAAGAAGTTCCTCGTACCGTCGTTCCTCGGCGACAACTCGCTGATCAGCCAAGCGGGCGGCTACAACTCGTGGCCGACGTGGGCGGCGCTTATCCTGCCCTACATGGAGGAGAAGTCGATCGCCGACCTCTGGGATCTCAAACGGGTGGTGGCTGCCCAGACGCCCGCTGCCTATCAGACCCCGGTGAAGATGTATTCCTGTCCGTCGCGGCTGCCACCGGTACTCAGCCAGAACGACTTCGCCACGCCCGGAGGTACGACGTCGGACTACGCGGCCTGTTTCGGAACGCTGATCACGCCCGCGAGCGATACGACCTTTAGTCAGGCCAATGGTGCCGTCGTGCCGGCGATCCCATCGATCGGTCCGGGCGACGCGAAGGGCCCAGTGCTTCTGTCGTCGCGACACCAAGTGCCGATCGGCAAGGTCAAGGATGGTACGAGCAAGACGGCCATGTTCGGAGAGAAGTGGATCTCGCCCACCGAACCACGCGGCAAGAACGGCGACGCCAGCGTCTACAGCGGCATCCGCAACACGCAGCGACGGATGATGGGCTACAGCGTCCCGGAGAGCGGCAACCGAAAGCTGCTTGCGCCCACCTACACGGTCAGCGACGTGCCGATCTCGATTCCGGGAAGTTATTTCGGTGGTCCACACCCGGAAACGACGTTATTCGTGTTCGTCGATGGACACGTGCAGCCCGTTTCCAATGCCGCTGCCAACGAGGTGCTCACGGCAATCGCCACGAGAAGCGGTGAGGAGTCAGTCGACACCAACGGGCTCTGAGCGGCGGGCCGGCCCCACCAAATCCTTGCCCGCGTGTCATCTCTGGCCTATTTTCGGGGACTGGCGATCGTTTGAAAGGACTGTTGCGTAAAGAGGTTTGTTCCTCCTCCTGATCCGCGTGATTGGGAGCCCACTCGGCACGACGTGATCAACCCATGGCACCGCGCAGCAGGCACACCCGAAGACGGATAACGACCGCACGCCTTCCGGGCGGCGAACCGCTCGAGCAGCGGCGGCTCCTTGCGGTCACGGCATCGGTTACCTCCGGTGAACTGCGGATCGGCTTCACGTCGTCGGCTGCCGCTGAGCAGGTGGCTCGGCTTTCGAGTGACGGTACGAACTACACCGTCCGCAACACCAACAACGTCTCCATCGGCACTTTCGCCGTGTCGGCGGTGAACTCGATCACGGTCACCGGACTCACTACGGTGGAACGCTTTGAGATTCCTTCGACGAGCACCCGCGAGATCGCTGACCCGATCACCGTCGCGGCCACAGTCGAAACGACTGCCATTGGCCGGGCAATCGCCACGTCATCGGGCGGCGTACAGATCGGCTCCCCGGCTATCACGCTCACCGCTGACGTGACCACAGCCGCCGCCCAGACCTATGCCGGCAACGTCACCCTCGCCACCGGCTCCATCGTGACTGCCTCGACTGGGGCGGCTGACATCCGCTTCGAGAGCACGGTCACCGGTGTCTCGGGCAGCGTCCTCGTGGTCGAAACAGCCGGCTCGGCCGTGGTGCTCGGAGGGTTGTCGGGATCCGCCCGGCTGGTGAAGCGCGGCGTCGGCGGCCTTCGGTTGCCCTCCGCTGCCGCATTCGACGGTGGCACGGCAGTCGAGGCGGGCGAACTGACGGTGGCGCGTACGAAGGGACTGGGAGCGGGTGGTCTTCAGGTGACCGCGAACGCGAAACTGAAACTCGATGCCGGCACGTCGTTGCTCGATGTCGCAAGCCTCGCTGCGGCGACCGGTGGGCAGATCGATATCGGGGTCGGAGGCCTGAGGATTGCGGCCGGCGGATATGACCTCGCGGCCGTTCGGAGCATGCTCGTGACCGGTCGGGCCGGCGGCTCCTGGCAGGGCGCGTCGGGCATCGTTTCCCGAGACGCAGCTGCCGCGTCCGGTCGCAGCATCGGCATGGTTGTTGGCGATGACGGTAGCCTGCGGGTCGCGTTTGGTGCCGATGGCGACACCAACATCGACGGCTACACCGACGCGCTCGATGCCACCAACATGCTCACCGGGGCCAAGTTCGACACGGGCCGCACCGCGTCGTGGACCGACGGCGACAATAACTATGACGAAGTGTTCGACATTCTCGACGTCGCCAACTTTTTTACGAACGCGCTCTATGACGCTGGACCGTACCTACCAGTATCGACAGTCCCGACGCGGTTCTCTGAAGCGTGGGAGTCCCTGGCCACGGCCACGCTTCCGGCTTCGGCGTGGCAGTTGCAGACTGGCGGCTGGGGTGCCATCGAGCAGCAGGACGTCCGCAACGCCGGACGCAAGCACGCCGTCGCCGCCGGTCAGGCCACCCGCCTGATGCGACCGGTCGATCTCGCGGCACAGGATCACGTGGTGCTCCAGGGCTGGCTCTTCAGCACCGGCAGCACGGATCGCAGCATGCTGGGCCTGGCGTCATTCCCAACCGTGACCAACAACGCCCTCGTCCAGATGGGTGCCACCGGCAAGAGCACCTACCGGATCGAGTACGGCAACCTGGCCGCCGGGTCGACGCCGATCGAGATCGATACCACGCTGCCCGTCGAGGCCGGCTGGCACTTCATGCGGCTCGAACTCGTCCGCGACACCACTGACGCGACGCTCTGGCAGGCCACCTGGCGCGGCTGGAACACCGCCCGCACCATCGAGAAAACGCAGTCGTTCAGCTGGCGGTTCGACTCCGCCGGCGTCAACTGGGCAACACTCGGCTCCGCTGCGGCCACGGCCGGCGCCGTCGCCTGGGACAACGTCGACATCGGCCCGCTGGGCAGGGTCGGCCCGCCGCCGGCGCTGCCCACGACGGCTTCGCAGGTGGTCGGCACGGCCTCGTCGAACCTCGCGGGCTGGGAGCCATCCAAGGCGGTCGACGGCAACGTGGGCACGATCTACTCCTCGACGAGCCGCGGCGCAACGGCCGTGGCCACCGAGTGGGTGGCGCTCGACGTCGGGAAGGTCGCCACCATGTCTGGGCTGACGATCTATCCCCGCGGCAATGCCTGCTTCCCGGTCGATTACCAGATCCAGTCGTCCACCGACATGATCAGCTGGACGACGGTGCCCGGGATGACCTTCACCGGCCAGACCGCCCCCGCCACGAGCGTGACGCACACCTTCGCGTCGGCCATCCAGGCGCGAGGACTACGAATCTATGCCACGAAACTCTCGTCCGACGGGTTCAACCACTACCTGCAGATCGCCGACATGCAGGTGCCTGAGTTCCTGCCGTCGGACCTGCAAGCCTGGGTGAGCCCGGCGGAACTTCGCGACAAGAAGGTGATCAACACCGGTATCTTTTCGCGGGTGAACCCCGCAGACCCCGACTGGCCGTCGCCGCAGTATCTCGCGACCCATCCCGACTACCTCGCCAACACCCCCTTCGACGGGCTCACCATCCCGGTGCCGATCGATCCGGCCTGGACGACATCGCAGGGCCTCGTGTCGCAGCCGGTGTATGGGCTCAACCAGCTCACGATGCTCAACGTGCCGATCCCCTGGTCGGTGGTCCAGGGCGCGGTCAACGACCTGAAGCAGGTGCAGTGGGGCCACGTCACCGACAACTTCCTGTGGTATGGATTCAGCGAGTTCGCCTCCGACGAAGACGCCGCCACCAAGTCGGTGAACCCAAGTAGCTCGGCCGACTGGAATGTGGTCGTCCAGAATGCGGCGATCTGCGCCCGGATGTGCCGGGAGGCCGGACTCAAGGGCTTCATGATGGATCCCGAGCAGTACGGCCATTACCCCACGGGCGAGTACTACCCGTTCGGCCTCGGCACCGCGGCGACCTGGCGGGCCCGCGGCGAGCAGTGGATCAGGGCCGTGCAGGCGGAGTATCCGGAGATCCTCCTCAACTCGTTTTTCTCGTGGGGCCCCGAGAGCGAGCCGGGGGGCTGGGACGACTACCCCAACCTGTCGCACTTCATGGACGGCGTGCTGGCGGGCATCGAGGCGCCGGCCCGGATCATCCACGGCTGGGAGTCGACGTTCTGGTACGGCATGAACCGCACGATTGACGGCGTCTCGACCCAGTACGCCGGCGACCGCACCGTCTACGCCCAGACCCGCAGTGACATTCGGAACTCATGGCGGGCCTTCAGCGACAATCCGGCGAAATACGACGCCTTCGTCGACGTCGGCATGGCCGCCTGGGTGGATAGCGATCCGTACAACCTGCCCGACGGCTGGCCGACGGGATTCCTCAACGATCCCGGCCCGTGGTCCAACCTCGCCGCCACGCTCGCCTACAGCGACGAGTATGTCTGGACGTGGAGCGAGCACACGAACTACCCGCAGACGCGGGGCGTGCTCAATCCGTTCCTCGCGTCGCTTGCGAACCGCACGTTCAACACCGGTGCCGAACAGGCCACCGCCTTCACCGAAGACTTCACGACCGACCCGATGAAGAATGGCTGGTCGTTCGACTTCAACATGCTCGACATTGGCCGCGACATCGGCCGGCTCTCGGTCGCGATGACCACCGACTCCCTCGCCTACGCCTGGTCACAGGCAGATGGCGCCGTAGACGTGCGCGGCAACTGGAAGCGGGGGGCCTTCGACGCGATCGAAGGGCTCGCGGCAGCCCAGCGGCGGCGATACACGAAGCCGATCGAGGCGGTGACCCGTTCGAGCGATATCCATTCGGAAATCGACTTCACTGTCGAAGCCTTTGGCAGCGACCCGGACAACCCGATTCTGCTGGGTCTATTCCACAGCCAGGCCACGACCGACCGGCAATCGCTCTGCCTGCGAATCATCGACGGTTCGACCGCGAGCATCGTCCTCGCCGGTGACGGCACGCCATTCTCGCTACCGCTGACTCCCGTCTCACCGCTCACCGTCGGCACCAACTACCGCGTCGTGCTCGACTACGCCGCCGCCACGCGAACGCTTTCGGCGCAGCTGCTCGCTCGCGGTGGCATGACGACCGTCGCGACGGCGACCGCCACGGTGCCTGCGACCGTCGGTTCGTTCGTCCTCGACGAGGCGGGCCTCGCCCAGCGGGAAACGGCCATCGACACGTTGGCAGCCCAGGCCCATCGGTTCCGTCTCGACGCCTTCGCGTTCGGCGCAGCCCTGCCGGCACAGGCAGTGACTGCCGCCTCCGTGACCACGAGCCAGGCGACCCCGATCTCCTCCACCGAACTCGCCCTCGCCGCCCTGGCATATGAGCAGCCAAAGACCGTCGGCACGACCGGGGCGAAGAAGCGGTTGATCTGACGCCAGCCATGTCGCACCAAGTAGCATCCGCCGGATCTCGTTACTGGCTGGTCGCGTCATTCACGATCGCAGCCCTCGTCGCTGGTGGCTTGCATCCCGCCGCCGCGCAGCCCATGACGACCACGGTCACTCAGCCGTTTCTGGGGGTCACGCATACCCACATTGAGACGACCAATCCGCGTCTGCTCGACATGCACCTTGTGACGGTCGACCTCAGCGTTCCCGGTATCGGCTTCGCGGTGACGCCGTCAAACGGCGCGGCCGCCGGTGAGACAGTGGGGAGGACGACGCGGCAGTTTCTCGGTGACCAGAAGGTGCAACTCGCCATCAACGGCGGCTTCTCAGCCTGGGTGAGTGGCTCCAACTACGACGCGCAGGGTCTGGCCGCCGCCAAAGGCGAGATCTATTCGTCATTCGAGCAATACCGCACGTTCGCCCTCGACATTTCGGCCGACAATGTGGCGACGATCCTCCGCTCACCGAGCGGCACGGGCACCGCTCGTTACCCCGACATCCCGCTCTACAACACGCTGCCGGGAGAGGCCCGACTGCTCCGTGACGGTGCGATCGTGGCACCGACTGCAAACGAGACGCTGCACCCGCGGACGGCGGTTGGCCTAAGTAGCGATCAGCGGACGCTCTACCTGTTCACCGTTGACGGCCGCAACACGGGGCACAGCCTCGGTGTCACGCGGCCGGAACTGGCTGACTTCATGCGGATGTTCGGCGCCACCGACGCGATCAACCTCGACGGCGGCGGATCGACCACGCTGGTCTTCGCCGACCCGGTCGCCCGCGTCGTCAACGTGCCGGTCGGCATCGGTGACGTGCCCGGCACGGAGCGGGTGGTGGGGAGCAACTTCGGGGTGTTCGCCCTGCCGATGCCGTCGCCCGCGGCGGTGACCGTCAACGTGGCCGGCGGCACACAGACCCAGTGGCAGGCAGGCCAGCCGCTGATCGTCAACGCGCTCTCGCTCACCAAGTCTGGCGGCGGCACGCTGGTGCTCGACCAGGCAAACACGTTCACTGGACCAACCACGCTCACAGCGGGAACTGTGCGGCTGGCCCACGCCCGGGGCCTCGCAGCCAGCCCCGTCACAATCCAAGCTGGCGCGACGCTGGCAGCCGTTCCCGGCGTCCACCCGCTCATCCCCAGCATCACGATCACGGGCGGGACAATCGCAGCAACAGACCTGATCATCGGGGGCACTGCGGGCATCGGCGGGCTGACGGTCTCCAGCGGAGCGATCTCCGAGTCGACCGCCGTCACGCTGCTCGGCGGCGGACGACTCTCGCTGCCAGCGGCAAATCAACAGCTATTCTCGTTTCGATCGCTCGCCATCGACGCCTCGCCGACCGGCGGCCTGCTCGACATCGGGACGAGCGTGGTTACGGTGCAGGCTGGGGGTATCGGGGCCTCCGACCTGGTGGCCGACCTCGCCGCGGGCCGTGGCGACGGCTCGTGGAACGGCACGACGGGCATCGCCTCGTCAGCCGCTCAGGGCAACCTCCGCATCGGTTGGCTGACGAGCAGCGACGACGCTCTCACCTTTACCCTGGCTGCCCCCGGAGACGTCACGCTCGACAACATCGTCGACGTGCTCGATGCGGCCACGCTGCTCTCCGCCGGCCGCTACGACAGCGGGCGGGCGGCAGGCTGGTCGGAGGGCGACTTCAACTACGACGACGCCTTCGACATCATTGACGCCACCGACATGCTGACAACCGGCCTCTTCAACACCGGCAACTACCTGCCCGCCGCAGGAACCGTGGTGCCAGTTCCGGAACCGGGCTCCGCCGGATGGCTGGCTGCGGTGGCCGCCATCGCAGCACGATCCAGCGGCCGAAGACGGGCCAGGTCGCGGCAGTATCAGCCCTGCGTCCAGGCGTGATCGACGTACCGCCACGGACTGCCTGACGGCGGCTCGTCGCGGACGATCTCGGGCAGGCGACTCTGGGACCAGCCGTCGTAACACACCCTGCGGGCGAACCTGAGGATCGTCCATGGAAAACCCACCGCCGAGAAAAACGGCGGACCAGCCGACGGCCACGGGCCGCCGTGCTGCATCGACGGCACCACGCCGAGACCCGTGGGCATCCGGTTCTCGATGATTCGTCCAGCCCGCTCCACAAGGAGCGGCGCGACTGCAGCAAAGGCGTTGTCATCGCGGCCATCCTTGGCCGCATAGAGGCTCGCCCCGAGCGATCCGTGTACGCACCCCACGGCCAGCGTGAGTTCCTCAAGCGATTCGCAGACGACAAGTAGCGTGGCATTACCAAAGGCCTCGACGAGAAACGCCTCGGGCCGGGCCAGCACTTCGCTGCCGGCAACCTCCAGGAGCACCGGCACGTGGCTCATGGGCCCGGATGCCGCGGCGATGCCGGCAAGTCGCCGCGCCCCGGCGGCCTCGAGCGTGCCGATCGACGCCACCAGACGGTCGCATCCGGCCGCACCGAGCAGCACCTGCGGCCCGATGGCGGCGAAGCGTCCTGCGACGGCCGTGGTGAATGCCCGGCCGGCTTCATCGCCCACGAGAAACACGACGCCCGGCTTCGTGCAGAACTGCCCCGCCGAGCCCGTGACGCTGGCCGTGAGTTCGTCGGCGATTGCCTCGCCCCGTTCCATGAGTGCTCCCGGCAGGAGCACGACCGGGTTCACGCTCCCCATCTCCACCCAGATCACGCGGCCCGCGGCACTCGCCGCTCGGAAGAGTTTTTCTCCGGCACGCTGGCTGCCGGTGAAGCCGGTCGCGCCAACACGAGGATCGGCAACGAGCCGTTCGCCATCGGCGGGGTCGAGTCCGTGGAGGAGCTGCACCGTCGCCGAGGGCAGGCCAGTCTCCTGCAGGGCGGCACGAGCCTCCTCCGCGGCTAGCCGGGAGACGCTGGGATGCCCCTCGTGGGCCTTGGCGATCACGGGGTTGCCCGCGGCGATCGCCGCGGCGAAGTCACCACCTGTGACGGCGCCGTAGGCGAACGGAAAGTTGGCCGGCGGAAACACGACCACCGGCCCGAGCCCGGACGCGGCGGCGCGGATGTTCTTCGCGTGGTCGATCATCGCCATCCGCCACGTGCCCTCCCGCGCGGCGGCGGCGGCCTGCCGTAACTGATCGAGTGTCCGCGGCATCTCCACGTCGGCAAGCCGCGGCTTCAACGCCAGGCCCGTCTCGGCGTGGGCGGCAGTCACGAGTTCGGCCGCCCGGGCCTCGATCCGAGCGGCATACCGCTCGAGGAACAAGGCGATCGCAGTGGGCGGCAGAATCGCAAGTTCCCGGGCCGCCGCCGTCGCCGCGTCGAGCGCCGCATCCACGTCGCTCCAGCCGCTCACCGGCCACTCCGTATCGCGATGCCTTCCGGTGGACGGATCGGTCGCCCGGTAGGTACGGATCGCGGCGGCTGGTCTCCAGTCACCGGCGAGGAGAATTGGTTCACTGGCTGCCATGAGTTCGGCTCCTCGAGGGCAATTGAGTCGCGTTCCAAGTCTAGCGGTCGCCTCGCCTTGCGACGGCCGGCGAAACGCCCACAATGTGGGCCATATCTCAGGAAACACGCATGCGACACGCGCCGATCGACCCCGCCCTTTTCATCGCCAACCGCCGCCGGCTGGCCCAGCAGTTGCCCGCGGGATCGGTGGCGATCCTCCATGCCGCCGACATTCTCCCCACGAACGGCGACGGCACACTCCGGATGCAGCCCGCGGGTGACCTCTTCTGGGCGAGCGGTATTGAGCAGGAGGAGAGCCTGCTCGTGCTCGCGCCCTCGGCGACCGACCCGGCAAACCGCGAGATCCTCTTCATCCGGCAGCCGAGCGAGCACCTCGCCACCTGGGAGGGCGAGAAGCTCACGAAGGAGCGGGCCACAAAAGTCTCTGGGATCGCGAAGGTCCGCTGGGTCTCGGAGTTGCCATTGGTTCTGCATGCGCTGCTCTGCGAGTGCGCCGCCGTTTTTCTCAACGCCAACGAGCACGAGCGGGCCGTGATCGAAGTCGAGAGTCGCGATGTGCGCATGGCCAGGGCGCTCATGGAGCGGTATCCGCTCCACCGCTTCGAACGGCTTGCCCCGATCCTGAGAAAGCTGCGGGCCGTGAAGTCGCCGGCTGAGGTGGCTCTGATCCGCCGCGGTGCCGACATCACGGGTGCGGGCCTGGAGCGGATGCTCGCGGCGCTGCGGCCCGGTGTGATGGAATACGAACTGGAGGCAGAACTCGCCGCCGAGTTCATCCGCCGCCGGGCGCGGATGGCCTACGAGCCGATCATCGGCTCCGGTCGCAACGCCTGCGTGCTTCATTATCTCGACAACGACCAGCCGTGCGACGACGGCGAGTTGGTGCTGGTCGATGTGGGCGCGTCGTACGCCAACTACGCCAGCGACCTGACGCGGACGTATCCCGTGAGCGGCCGCTTTACGCCCCGCCAGCGGGCCGTGTACGACGCCGTGCTCCGTGTACTCCGGTCATCGATCGCCCGTACGACCGTGGGCACGAGTCTCCGTGCCTGGAAGCGGGCCGCCCAGGTCGAGATGGCGGCGGAACTGGTGAAGCTCGGATTGATCACGGCCGACGATGCCGCGAAGGACTCTCCTGAAGAACCCGCCTGCCGGAGGTACTTCATGCACGGCCTCGGTCATTCGCTTGGCCTGGGAGTTCACGACATCGCCCCCATCGATGGCCCGCTCGAGGCCGGCTGGGTGATGACCGTCGAGCCCGGTATCTACATCCCGGAGGAGGGGCTGGCCGTCCGGCTCGAAAATGACGTTCTCGTCACGGAAAACGGACCGGTCGACCTCACGAGCCACGTGCTGATCGAGCCTGACGAGATCGAGGAGATGATGGCCCGTCCACGGACCGGCGGCGGGCGGGTATGATGCCGCGACGGTTTTCACCCGCAGGAGCCATTCCCGTGCGCAGCCTTCTCACCCTTGCCTTCCTCACCCTTTTCACCATGGAGTTCACCGTGGCCCAGGACGTTCCCCACCCGACGCTGCCCAAGGGGGCCGGCACTCTCGACGCCGACGCACCCAAGACGTTCTCCACCACCCCGTCGGGGCTGCAGTATCGGGTCCTTCGCAAGGGTACCGGCGCCAATCCCAAGGCGACGAACCGCGTGAAGGTCCACTACCACGGCTGGCTCGACAACGGGAAGGTCTTCGACAGCTCCTACCAGCGCGGCGAATCGATCGACTTCGGCCTCAACCAGGTGATTCCCGGATGGACCGAGGGTATGCAACTGGTTGGCCAGGGGGGCATGATCGAACTCGTGATCCCCAGCGACCTCGGCTACGGCAAGCGAGGCACACCCGGCGGCCCGATCCCCCCCGACGCCACGCTGCACTTCCTCGTCGAACTGCTCGACGTGAAGTAATGGTCGCTCGGTCGGGACGGCAGCGAGGGCGAGAAAGTCACTACCCGGAGTGAACGTCCGACGAAGGATCTTGGGCGGCCTCGAGCCCCGCGAAGCCGCACAGGTTGAAACCCTGTGCTGCGGAAAGATGACACAGGTTAAAAACCTGTGCTACGAGGGAGGGCCTGCGTCAGCGGAACGTGGGGAGGGCGATTCTGCGTGACTTTGCATGCGTGGCCAGGGCCTCCTCGTACCGCTCAACGACTGCTCGCCGATCGGCTGCCGCCTTCGCGGCCGCCTCGTCCACCGGCTTGTTGTCAGCGCCCTTGCCTCGGCCACGGCGACCACGACCACCCTCCCGCGGCATCCGAGGGGGTTCGTTGGGGTTGGCCTCCGGATTGAGGGCGAGTATCAACTCCCTCAGGGCCTTGAGCCGTTCGATCTCCGCGTCGAGAAGCTGTGGCTTCTCGGCCGCAGGCGCCGTGAAATATCGGTCGATCGCCTCCTGCCGCAGCCGCAGCCACTCCTCACCCACCGCCCGCCAGAGCTGGAAGAGATCCTCGCGGGGCATTCGATCGACGCTCGTCACCACCTGGCGAATCGCTTGATTATCGGGCTTGCCGCCATTGCCGAGCAGGCTCTTGGCGAGCGCCACCGTCTGCGGCACCTGGGTGCTCTTCGGCCAGAACCACCAGCCGGCGACCGCCGCGAGCACGGCCAGAAGGAGAATGGCGATGATCGCCACCTGACGGGACAGAGACGGGCTCGGCTCCGCAGCAGCACGCGCCATGGCTTTGGACTCACGAGGGCATTTCGACCACTGCCTTGATCACGCCGCTCGCGGGCGAGAGCAGACCCGGGAAGGCCGCGGGCAACTCTGCGAACGAGAGACGGTGGGTGATCCAGGGACGGGTGTCGATCGTACCATCCTCGATCAGCCCAATGATCCGTGCAAAATCCAGCGAAAGGGCGTTGCGGCTGGCCAGAATCGTAAGTTCCCGACGATGCATCACCGGGGCATGGGGGAACGTCACCTCCCCTTGGGTGATGCCCACGTAGACGAGCCGGCCGCCGAAGCTGCACAGGGCCAGCGCCGCCCCCATGCTCGCCGCGCTGCCGGTGGCATCCACCACGACCTCGCACATCCGGCCGTCCGTGAGATGATTCACAGCGTCGATATCGGCGGACGTGCCCGTGGCCAGCACCGTGTCAGATACGCCCATCGACGCGCGGACAAAGTCGAGCCGCGACTGGGCCATGTCCATCACGACCACCCGTGCTCCGGCCACCTTGGCAAACTCGAACGCCGAGAGGCCAATCGGCCCGGCACCGATGATGAGCACCGTCTCCCCGCGCTTCGGAGCCGCACGGTCAATCGCGTGGCAGCCGATTGCCAACGTCTCCACCAGCGCGTTCTGCTCGGCTGTGAGCCGCGGCGACAGATGGAGCTTACGGGCCGGTACGGTGAACAGCGGCCGCAGGCCGCCGTCGCAGTGCACGCCAAGCGTCTGATGGTGCTCGCAGCAGTTGGTGAGGCCACGGACGCACGAGTGGCACGTCTGGCAGTTGATGTAGGGCTCGACGCAGCAGCGGTCACCGGCCTGCACGTGCGTCACGCCCGCGCCAACGGTCACCACCTCGACGCCGAGTTCGTGCCCCGGGATCCGCGGATAACTGAAAAACGGCATCTTCCCCAGGAATCCCCCGTAGTCGGTGCCGCAGATGCCCACCGCGTGGACGCGGACCACCGCCTCGCCGGGGCCCGGCGCTGGCGGCTCAGGAACGTCGATGAACCGAAACGCCTGCGGGCGTTCGAGAAGCAGGGCCTGCATGGTGTCTCCTTCGCCGCGAGTGCCGCGGCCCCGTGTCACTTCAGTCCGTAGAACCCCGCCGCCGTGTCGCCCCAGATCATCCGCTGCTCCGTGGTCGAAAGCCTTGAGAAGTAGTCTCGCGGAATGGCGGCCACGTCGGCGTATTCTCCGGCAAGCAAGCAGACCGGCCAGTCGCTGCCAAACATCAGCCGTTCCGGCCCGAAGGCCTCGAGCACCACGTCGAGGTAGGGCGTGAAGTCGTCGCGCTTCCAGCCCCGCCGCACCGCCTCGGTCACCATGCCCGACACCTTACAGCAGACGTTATCGTGCCGGGCGATCGCGCGAATATCACGCCCCCAGCCGTCGATCTCGCCCGCCACGATCCGCGGCTTCGCCAGATGGTCGACCACGAACGGCTGCTCCGGGAGCAGCTCCACGAGTTCGATCGCCGCCGGCAGCTGGCTTGGGTAGAGCAGCAGATCGTAGGTCAGCCCGTGCTGGCGGAGCTGCCGCAGGCCACGAATGAAGCCCTCTCCCAGAACAAACCGCGGATCGGGCTCATCCTGGACAACGTGCCGCACGCCGACGAACGTCGGATTCGCTGCCAACACGCGAAGATCGTCGCCGACGCGGTCGCTCCGCAGATCGACCCAGCCGACCACGCCCTTCACGAGCGGGTGTGCCTTGGCCAACGCCAGCAGCCAAAGGCTTTCCTCGACGCTCTGCCGCGCCTGCACCGCCACCGAGCCGTCGATCTGCTTTGCGGCAAGGAGCGGCTCTAGGTCGGACGGCAGATAGTCTCGCGCCAGCCGCTCCAGACCGGCGCCGATCCACGGGTATTCGGCGGCCGAGTAGTTCCAGAAGTGTTGGTGAGCGTCGATGCGCATCGCGTTTAGTTGTTTTCCGGCAGACCTTCGACGTGGCCGATGTTCTTCACCGGGGCGAAGATCGCCTGCACGTCGCGGACGAGCTCCTCATCCAGCGGTTCCGCCGCCCACCTGGCCCACTCGCGAACGTTCGCCGGGTTGGCACTGCCCGCCACGGTCGTGGCGATGCCGGGATTGGCAATCGAGAACTGCAGGGCGAGCTTCGCGATCGATGACCCACGGGCCCGGCAGAGGTCGGCTGCCCTCCGCGCCGCCCCCTTCACCTCCTCCGGCTCCTTGAGCCAGTGGGGAAGGGGGGCGTCGGTGAGCAGCCGAGCGCTGAAGGGCCCGGCGTTCATGACACCGATCCCCTTCGCCTCAAGATACGCAATCGTCTCGTCGGCAAATCGCGTGTTCTGAAGCGTGTACTGGTTGTAGTTGAGCACGCAGTCGACTTCGGCCTGATCGCAGATGAACCGAAAGATCTTCTGCGGATACCCACTGAAACCGATAAACCGGATCTTGCCCTGTTCGCGAGTCTTCCGCAGCGCGGGCAGCGTCTCATCCACGATCTGCTGCATCGGCACGAACTCGATGTCGTGGCAGAGAATGATGTCGAGGTGGTCGGTACCGAGCCGGTGGAGTGACACGTCCACGCTCTCGGCCACCCGCTTCGCCGAGAAGTCGAAGTGACTGAGGTCGTAGCGGCCCAGCTTCGTGCAGAGCAGATAGTGGTCCCGCGGGATCGACTTGAGAGCCACGCCGAGCAGCACCTCGCTCATGCCACGGCCATAAAAGGGGCTCGTGTCGATCAGGTTCAAGCCACAGTCGAGGGCGGCCTTCACGCTGCCGAGCGCCTCGTCGAGTGTGACCGAGCGAAACTCCTGGCCGAGCGAACTCGCCCCAAAGGACAGGATCGGCACCTGCAGACCCGTCTTGCCAAGTGATCTGGTCTTCATATCGGTCCTCTCACGAAAACGTGCGGCAGCCGACGGAGAGCAGGAGATTCGCCCACGGCTGAGTGTCGGCCGTCTGAATGGTGAGCACATGGTCGTCCGACGCGACGGCCGCGTAGAAATCCCACTTCACGATCGGGGCGACTTCGCAGGGCGACTTCGCCGCGGCAAGGATCCGGCGGTACTCCGCCCAGACCGGCGGATCTCCGGGGGTCGCGGCGGCGTAGGAATCGGCCCGATCGACGCCCATCGTGAACACCTCGTCGATCTGCACGGCCGCGAGCACCGCCTCGAAGACCTGTGCCACCGTCGGCAGACCGGGCACGAGCTGGAGCGACACGAGCTCAGCCCGCGGGCCCCGCTTGTTGAGGGCGGGATAGTTGCCGTCGGCGATCAACACCTTCGAGTGGTGGCCCGATCGAGCAAGGACACGGAGGATGTCCGGGTGGAGCAGGGGGCCGTTGAGCATCAAAGGGTCTCCGCTGGATCAGGCCGTGAGGTGCCGCCTGAGGCTCGCGATCGTCCTGGCCGCCGCCTCCGAGGCCGTCGGCAGGGGAAACACCTCGGCCGACAGCCAGCCTTCATACTGGATCGCCCTCAAAGCCGCCACGACGTGCCCGGCATCGGTGTGCCCAAACCCCATCGCCCGGCGGTTGGAGTCGGCCCAGTGAACGTGGCCCAGCCGTGGCCCGCAGGCCACGAGCGCCCCGGCGATGGTCTCCTCTTCGATGTTCATGTGAAACAGATCGCAGAGGATGTTTATCGCGTCGAGGCCGTTGGCTTGAAGGAACGTAGCCGCCTCCGCCTGACGATTGAAGAGATCGGTCTCGTAGCGGTTGAGCGGCTCATAAAGGAGAGACTGGCCGTGGCGGGCGGCGCGGGCTCCGAGTTCGCCCAGGGCGTCGGCCAGCATCGAAAGGGCCGACTCCCGGGAGACGTCGCCACTTGTTCGGCCCTGCATCGACCCGATGATCGCCGGAGCCCCGAGCACGCCGGCCGCATCGACGATCGAGGCGATGAAGGCCCGTGCCCGCAGTCGTACGTCTCCATTGGCGTGACAGAGCGAGAGGCCGTGCTTCACCCAGCCGGCTCCCGTGCCGACGGCCGCGAGGCTCAGGTGATGGGCCTCCAGCAGCGGTCGCACGACCGAGGCCGCCACCTCGTCGGCATCGGCAGGAAAGATCTCGACGCCGTCGAAGCCATGCTCGGCGGCCATCCGGCATCCTGCCGCTAGGCCGTCGTGGAATACGAACGGCCCGCGCCTCACTTCCGGCACCAGGCAGATCGTGATCGCCGACTTCACGCCCGGACCCTTGTGGACGCGAACAGCGGCCGCAGGTGCCGGTCGTAGATGTTCTCGGTGACCTGTTTCGCCACGACGTCGCGGTTGGCCACCAGCAGGTCGGTGTATCGCTGCCCCTGCTTCGCCGCCACCTTGAACGACACGTGGACGAGTTGCCGCATGTGCGGATTGAAGGCGGGGTTTGCGGGCACGTGCCGCAGGGCGGCCGCCAGCTGAGAACCGCTCCACGAAGCCACCTCCGCCGGGGCGGGCAGTTTTGCCCGGTCGATGTCGATCACCGTGGCGTAGGGAGCGCAGAACTCATCGACATGGTCGTAGGCATAGGCATAGATCTCCTTGGCAAGCGCCAGGCCATCGCCCTCCGCTTCGGCCAAGCCAATCATCTCCTCCAGCCAGGTCGTGCCGGCCGTCTTGAGATGCAGCCCCGCACCCGTCCGCTCCACGATCCGGCGAATGATGGGGTAGAGCGAGAACTTGTCGCTGCCGCTGTGCACGGAGAGCTTGAGGTTCTTGGGCAGGCCATAGCGGTCGGCCGCGTAGGCGAGCACCGCCACGTCGTCAGAAAACTCTTTCTCGAACCCGGCGAGATCACCGACGTAGTCCACGCCCTTGTTGAACCGGCCGGTGAACTTGGGCGCGATCGTCTGGAGCGGCACGCCCTCGTCGGCGAGCAGGGCAAGGATCACGAGGAGTTCCGGCGGCGTCTGCGCCGCGTCGGTCTCGTCCATGCTCACCTCGATGGCCACGCCGTCGCCATGCTTCGCGCGGATGTGCCGAAAGATCTCGCCGGCCTCGCGGCACGCCAGCAGGTAACTCTGAGCCACCGTGCCAGACGTCTGTGCCGAGAGCGGCACCGGGACGGCGATGCCTGGGATCGTGAGCGGCGCGCGCAGCTCAGGGTGTCGGGCGAGAAATGCGGCGACGTCGGCCTCACTCGCCGGCTTGCCGATCGAGTCGGCAACGTCGATCGTGAAAAAGTCGCTCGAGTCGAGGAACCTGTCGACCGTCTCGAGGCGAATATGGTCGGCGTCGACGAACCACGGATGCGGCCACTTCCGCGCCGCGACTGCGGCACTCGCCGCATCCCGAACGCTCGCCGGCTCGCTACCGATGAAGGAGTGTTCGCGGTTCGACTTGTTCCACACCGGCGACACGACGACACCGTCCGCGGCGAGCCGCTCGAAGGCGGCCAGTTGAGCCTCGGCCTGGTGCGCGAATCGGTCACCGACGCCAAACGTGAATCGTGGGAGTGTGAGCATGCGGAGAGAATACCGCGGCTGAAGACCGCTTGATACCGTTCTGCGCAACAGATTCGACTACGGTTTTCTGCGGTTCTGATGCGTGCTGCTCCGTCCCAACGCGCCAAACCCGGCTGCGGGACGGGGCGCGGGTAGCCCCGAGCCACCACGGGATGCCTGTGCAGGTTGACAACCTGCACCTACGTGTGGGGCACGCACTCAGCGAGGGGCTGCCAGTGCCCCGGGAGCCGGGCTATGGAAGCTAGCGTAGCCACGACCAATCCGCCTGCGGCGGATCGGTGCCCGGCGAAGCGCAGCGAACATGCAGTGAGCGTCAGGCAGGATGCCGGACGCGAACGTCCGGCGATGGGGCATTGGCGGCCCCGAGCCACGCACGACGCCCTTAACCCGGAGCCGACGCACAGCTCGTCACCCGGACCGGTATCACCCGTCCGTGGGATCCGCCGGCGTCGGCAGGAGGAGTTGCCAGAACTCGAGGTCGAGCCAGCGGCCGAACTTGAAGCCGGCCTCACGGACCGTGCCGCAGCAGCGGAAGCCGAGCGAACTGTGCAGGGCCACGCTCGCCACGTTCGTCGCATCGATGCCGGCGATGATCATGTGGATGTCTCGCTTCTTCGCGGCAACGATCAGCGCCTGAAGAAGCTGCCGCCCAACGCCCTCGCCACGATACTGCTCGTCGACGTAGACCGAGTGCTCGATGGAGTATTTGTACGCCGCCCGCGGTCGAAACGGGCCCCAGGTGGCAAAGCCAGCAAGCACTCCCGGCTCCCACTCGATGCCAAGCACGGGCACATCAGCCCGCTCTCGGTCGGCAAACCACTCTCGCATCACCGCTTCGGTCCGCGGGGCGTATTCGTAGAGTGACGTCGAGTTGAGGATCGCGTCGTTGTAGATCGACTGGATCGCCGGGAGGTGGGCGGCGGTGCAGGTGATCACCTCGCGGCGCGGTGGGGCAGGCTTCTTGCGGGGCATCGGCGACTAACGGCGGGAGGCGGAGGGGGTGACGGGCGGTGGAGTGAGCAGCGAGACCACAATGAGGACGAGGAAGCCGAGCGGGATCGTCACCAGCCCCGGCTGGCTGAACGGGGTGAGGGCCAGATCGCGCGAGATTCCGTAGACCTTTTCGAAGGTGTCGGCCGACAGGAGAATCCATGCCAGCGACGCCAGCATACCCACCGTGACGGCTGCGATGATCCCCTGCCGCGTCGTCCGCGGCCAGAAGAGCAGCATCACGAGGGCCGGCAGGTTGGCGCTGGCCGCGATGTTGAACGCCCAGCCCACCAGGAAGCTCACGTTGAAGTTGCGGAATACGATCCCGAGCACCATCGCCACGATCCCGAGACCGACGGCCGCCAGCTTGCCCACGCGGATCTTCTCGTGGTCGTTCATCCGCACGCCCAACACGTTCTCCACGAGGTCGTGAGCCACCGCCCCGCTGCCGGCCATGATCAGCCCGCTGACGGTGCCGAGGACGGTCGTGAACGCGATCGCCGAGATCACGGCGAAGAGCGTGTTGCTGAAGCTCTTCGCCAGGAGCGGGGCCGCCATGTTGGTGTCGGTGGGGTCGAGGGCACCGGAAGTCATCGCGCCGAGGCCGAGGAACAGCGTGAGCACGTAGAATACACCGATGGCGGCGATGCCCACCACGGTGCTCTTCCTTGCCGCAGCGGCGTCCTTGACGGTGTAGTAGCGGATCAGGATGTGCGGCAGCGACGCGGTGCCGCAGAACAGGGCCAGCATCAGGCTCGCAAAGTCGAGTCGGTCGGCGAGTTTTCCCGTGGTGAGACCCTTGAAGTATCCGCCGGGCTTGAGCAGGTCTGAGCCCTGCTTCTCGACGGGAGAATACGTGGTGTGTAATCCATCAGCATCCACGTGTTTCTTTGCAGACCACGTGACGATCGTCGAATCCTCGAGCGCCGAGAGGTAGGCAAGCGGCCCGAGTGGACCGGTTGTCCGCGCATCGCCGAATCGCTCCGGCAGCCTGAGGATCGTGCCCACCGGCCGCAGGTCGTGGTCCTTCGACTGTGGCGCACCGTCCACGAGCACGGCGCCGTCGGGCTGTACCGTCTTCACCTGCGGGGCGAGGTTCTCTTCACCGGAGCGACCGGCGTTGACGACCAATCCACGCCCCAGGATCAGCACCGTGAGCACGCCGCAGAAGAAGACGAGCAGCGACCCCTTGATGAACTGCACCCAAGTCGTCGAGACCATTCCCGCTGTGACCACGATCAGCGTGACCGTCACACCCACGAGGATCACGCCCGCCTCGTGCGGCAGGCCGAGCAGCGGCTTGATGAGTGAGCCGGCGCCAACCATCTGCGGGATCAGGTAGAAGATGCTCACCACCAGCGTCGAGATCGCCACGGCGAGCTTGATGCCGCGGCTGTTGAACCGGCTGTCGAGGGCGTCGGCAAACGTGAACTTGCCGAGGGCCTTGATCGGCTCGGCGATCACAAACAGCGCCACGATCCAGCCGGCCAGGAAGCCAATGGAGTAGAGAAAGCCGTCGTAGCCCGAGAACGCGATCATCCCGCAGATGCCGAGAAACGACGCGGCGGAGAGGTAGTCGCCGGCGAAGGCGATCCCGTTGACGAACCAGTGGATCTGACCGTGGGCGGCGTAGTAGCCGCTGGCCGACTGCCCCTTGCGTCCCAGCCAGAACGAGAGTGCGAGCACGCCAAGCACGAAGGCGGCAAAGATGGCGACGGCGACGAGCGAGGTCTGGTGGATCATCGTGGCGGCTCCCTCAGCGTTCTGCTCTGAGGATCATGTAGGCGACTGCCAGCCCGAAGGCGGCGGCGATCAACCCCATGCCGTAGACGATCGCGAGGTTCACGCCGCCAAACGGCCGCAGTGACAGCAGGTCGGGCCGCACGAGCACCAGCGCCATGAAGCCGCCGTAGAGGGCCACGTAGACCCAAAACAGGGCGAGTCCCACCGGGCTGGCCGCCGTGCCGTCGCCAGACTGTCGAGGATCGTGATCGGGCGCCATGGCTCCCCCTTCGTCAGATTCCGTTCGTGGCCCATGCGGGCGACGGCCGCAAGGATACCCGCTGATCGCGGCGGCGTGCGTCAGGCCGCTGGCTTTACCACTCGCCGCTTTGCCGGCCTGGAGTCCCCGGCCGGCTCCTCGACGACCGGATAGAGAAACACCGGCTTCTCGACGGTTCCTGCCGGGCGGCGGCCCGGAGCATGCGGGCCGCACAGTTCGGCCGCCATCCGCTCGGCTAGCAGGCGGAGCCGGACGACGGTGTCGGGATGCTCAGTCGCGACGTCTACGGTCTCGCCGACGTCGGCTTTGAGGTCATAGAGCCGGGGGTTCACCAGTGAGGCCTCGGCGGCGGTGTTCTCCGCGCCTGTGTCATTCGGCTGCGGCGCGATTACCAGTTTCCAGCGGCCGTCGCGAACCGCTTGGAGAGCTGTTCCCTTGAAATAGTAGTGGGCCTCACGGGCCGATTCGTGGCTCGTCCCCATGAGCAGGCCCGTGATGTCGCGGCCGTCGATCGTGGGCGTGGCGGCCACCTCGCCGCCGGCCAGGCCGACGAACGTCGGGAGGAGATCGATCGTGCCAGCAAAGGCATCGCATGTGCTCCCAGCCTGCACTCGCCCTGGCCACCAGGCGATCGTCGGCACCCGGACGCCTCCTTCCCAAGTGCTCGCCTTCGCTCCCCGCAGCGGACCGACCGACCCGCCATCCTTTCCCTTCGCCGCCCACGGGCCGTTGTCGCTCGTAAAGATCACGAGTGTGTCGCCGTCGAGCCCATCCTCCCGGAGCGTATCGAGGATCCTGCCCACGCTCCAATCAACTTCCTCAACCCAGTCGCCAAACCGCCCATTGCCGCTCTTTCCCCGAAATCGCTCGCCGGGAGCGAGCGGCACATGGACTGCCGTGTGCGGCACGTACAAGAAGAACGGTTTTCCTTTCGAATCGCGGATGAAGGCCACAGCCTCGTCGGTGCACCGTTCCACGATCCCGCGCTGCATCTCGTCGGTGAGCAGCTCGACGACGCGATCGTCGCGAACGAGCGGCACCACTCGCTCACCCGTCTCCGCGGACTTTTTCTGCATGTCGTTGGAGTAGGGGATCCCGAGGTAGCGGTCAAAGCCCTGGCGGCAGGGAAGGAACTCGCGCTGGTCACCGAGGTGCCACTTGCCGAAGCAGGCGGTCGCATAGCCAAGCGACTTGAGACGCTCGGCCATCGTGACCTCCGTGGGGTTCAAGCCATTCCTTCCAGCCGGAAAGAACACGCCCGGCACCGAGACCCGCACCCCGTAGCAGCCGGTGAGAAGCTGGGCCCGCGACACCGAGCAGACGGGCGCGGCGTAGAAACTCGTGAGCTTCATACCCTCGCAGGCCATCCGGTCGAGGTGGGGCGTTTTTTGTTTCGTGGCCCCGAACGGTCCGATGTCGCCATAGCCAAGGTCGTCGATGAGCACGACCACGACGTTCGGCGGCCGTACCGCGGTGCGGGTCGCCAGCGGGTCGCCGGCACGATGCTGCGCCGCGGCGAGCGTCGCCTCGAGATCGCGGCGACGACCGGCGACGGCCGGATCGGCGGCGCGATCCCGCTGCTCGCCTGGGTCGCTCGCGACCTCGAAGACCTGCGTCACCTGTGACCGGGGATAGGCGATCAGCTTCCAGTCGGGAGTGACGACCGCCCGCTGGACGTTCTTGTAGGCAAGGAGAATCGATTCGCGAATCGCTGCCTGCTCGCCCCGGACAACCGGCGCCAGACTCAGCCCCTCGCTGTCCCTCGGAGCCGGCACGCCGGCGAGGTCTCCAAGCGTGGCCGTCAGGTCGAAGAGGTAGGCCAAGGCATCCACCCGGCGGCCTGCGGGCACGCCAGGCCCCGCCATCACCGCCGGCGCGCGCATGGAGTGTTCATAGAGGTTCTGCTTTCCGAGGAGCCCGTGGCTGCCGAGTGCCAACCCCTGATCGGCGGCAAATAGCACGAGCGTGTCGTCGAGGCGACCCTTCTTCTCAAGGGCCGCGAGCACCCTGCCTATCTGATCGTCCATCCCTTCGATGAGGGCGTAGTAGTCGGCGAGTTCCGCTGAGATCCGCTGCGGCGCCAGCGGCCGTGGCAGCGTCTTTTCGTCACGGACCGCGAGGTCGCCGTTGTCGAACGGGTGCTCGGGAAGGAAGTTTGCTGGCGGTGGCGGCTCGTGACCGTCGTACCGGCGGCGGAACTCCCGCTGTGGCTGCCGCGGGTCGTGCGGCGCGGTGAACGCGCACCAAGCGAAGAAGGGCTCGTCACCGAGGTCTTCGATGAAGGCCTCGGCAGCGCCACCGATGATCGCCGACGAGTGGCGATCGGTCGCGGCGTCGGGCTCGGGCTCGGCGTGGCCGCGGAACGACACCGTCGGCAGACCGAAGTGGCCGTGCATCCCGCCGTAGAACACGTGGCTCCCCTCGGCAAAGCAACGGACGAGCGACTCCTTTCCATTGTGCCACTTGCCGGTGGCGAAGGTCCGGTAGCCGGCCCGCTCGAAGGCCTCGGGCCACGTGTCGCAACCCCCGAGCTGCTCGCGGACGCGAAACAATGACCGGCCCGACAAGAGCATCGCCCGGCTCGGCACGCAGACGGCCCCCTGCATCGCCCCCATGCAGTACGCCCGGTCGAAGGATGTGCCTCGGGTCACGAGCGCATCGATCGTAGGCGTGCGGATCGCCGCGTTACCAAGCGCGTGGATCGTGTCGGCCCGCATGTCGTCGGCGAGGAAGACGATCACGCTCGGCCGGCACCTGGCTTCTGCGGATTCGAAACGCTCGCCGTCTCCAGGCTTTTCGGCGATTGGCCGAGACGGAGCGGATGGCCCGTTCGCCGCATCGGCGAACGGGAGCGGCCAGTCGGGATGCGGAACGTGCTCGCGGTCGAGGATCAACCGCATCCGTTCAGCCACCGCAGGGTTTCGACCTGTGACGTTCGTCGTCTCCGACGGATCGGCCGCCAGGTCGTAGAGTTCGATCGGCCCTGGCTCAGCAGGCTTGTTCGGACCCACGGCCCGGCGGATCGCCTTCCAACGGCCGTCCACCGCCGCCTGCCACTTGCCTTCGGTGAGCTCGCGGTAGAGCATCCGCTCCGCGGGCGGCTCAGCCTCTCCGCGGAGCATCGCGGCGAGGCTCGTGCCGTCAACACCTGCGGGTATCCGTTCCGCGAGGCCCGCGAGATCGAGGAGCGTCGGCAGCCAGTCCTCGAAGCCGCTGGGCGAATCGATCACGCGGCCGGCTACAATTTGGCCGGGCCAGACGGCGACCGTCGGCACCCTGAGGCCACCCTCGTAGGGCGACCCCTTCCAGTCGCGCATGGTGTCGTTGCTCGCGAGTCGCTGCGTGTCGAGGCCGCCAGTTCCCGGCATCGTGGCCCCGTTGTCACTCGAGAACACGAAGATCGTGTCGTCGGCGAGATTCAACTCATCGAGGAGTTTCATGATCCGGCCCACCTCGCGATCCAGCCGCGTGACCATCGCCGCGTAGGTCGCCAGCGGTCGGCGGCATGGGACGTAGCCCCGGCCTCCGAGATATGGCTGCTCGTCGCCGAAGTGATCGTAGTAGCCGGCCAGCGACGGCTCGTCGGCGGGCACCTGGAGCGCCAGGTGTGGGACTGTCGTGGGCACGTACAGGAAGAACGGCCTCGTGGCATTGGCCCGCACGAACGCCAGTTGCTGCTCGGCGATCAGGTCGGCCGAGTAGGCCGTTCCCGAGAAGCTCGCGAAGGCAGCGTCGCCGGGGGGCGGGTCGGCCGGAATCGATCCGCCTCGCGGCACAGGCGGGTTGTCGATCTCAACCCGCTCGCGGTCGCTCCAGAGATGCTGCGGATAGTAGCTGTGGGCCTCCCGCTGGCAGTTGTAGCCGAAGAACCGCTCGAATCCGGAGGCCAGCGGCTCCGACGGGCTCCCTGGAGCGCCAAGACCCCACTTGCCGAAGCAGCCCGTCGCATAACCCGCATCCCGCAGGAGCGACGCGAGTGTCGCGGTGCCGGCCGGCATGGACGCCTGCCCCTCCGGCTTCGCTTCGCGATTCGAACGAACGACGGCATGACCCGGATGCCTGCCCGTGAGCAGCACACAGCGGCTCGGGGCGCAGACGGCGCTTCCCGCCCAGTGCCGGGAGAGCCGGGTGCCGCGGCCGAACAGGGCATCGATCTCGGGGGTCTTGATATCCCGAGAGCCCAGGCAAGAAAGGTCGCCGCTGCCGAGGTCGTCACAGAGAAAGAAGACGATGTTTGGCCGACGTGACGCCGGGCTCGTGCCGGCGTCAGCGGCAGCCGGCTGGAAACGCGCCGGAACGCCCATGCAGAGTGCCAGCACGGCGAGGATCGAAGCCACTCGCATCATCACCTCCTCCACCTGATCCGACGAGATCCAATGATACGGCGTCAGTCACGCGGCGCGAGGACATCGCAGAGATAATCCTTCACGGCGATGTACCGGGGTTTCGACCCCGGATAGGCCAGTTCACAGTCCACGCCGACTGCATCGAGCCGCTCCTTGAGCTTCGCGCCCAAGTTGGCCGAGTGTGTCGGGTCTTTCGCTGGCTTGCCCAGATCCGGCGGCGACGCGTAGACGAGATAGACAGGCGGATCATCGGCCGAGACCAGCGCGTAGGGCGAATACCTCGCGATCTCGGGAAGGAGCCTGCTGCGGGCCGCGAGGAACTCGGCAAACGTCGGGGGTGGAAACGACTCCGCCGGAGTTTCTTCCTTCCCCGCACCCTTCCGCTTCTTGCCGGCGGACTTCCTGACCGCGGGCTTCTTCGCGGGGGTCGATTCCTGCTGGCGGCGGTACGCGACCTTGAACGGGTTCTCCGCAGGACCGTCAAGGTTCTCATTGACGAGTTCCGCCTGCACACCCGCCCACCAGCGGTCGTAGAACTCGGCGAGGCGGCGGACCATGTCCGGGTTGCCATCGGCCACGTCCCGCACCTCGCCCGGATCGGCGGCAACGTCGTAGAGTTCCCAGCCGTCGGGGCTGTTGGCGACGTTGACGAGGCTCCAACGGCCTTCGCGAACGCGGACGTTCGCGAACTGGCTCGCCGCCGCCTGCCCACGCTTCCAGCGACCCTGATGCGTCACGAGCGGCCGGTCGGGCCACTCGGCGGTCGCGTCGCGGAGCAGGGGCACGAGGCTGCGGCCCTCGATCTTCGCCGCGACCTCTGGCGGGACCTCGACGCCGGCGATCTCGCAGAGCGTCGGCAGCACGTCAAGATGGGCGGTCACCGCCGGCACATCGACGCCCTCAGGCAGCGATCCCTTCCACCGCCAGAACGACGGCACCCGCGTGCCTCCCCGCCAGACGGTGCCCTTCGCCCCGCGCATCCCGGCGTTAAAGACGCTCGAACCGTTGGCTGTGCCGTTGTCGGTCGTGAACACCACCAGCGTGTCCCCGGCCATGCCGAGCCGTTCAAGTTCGGCGAGCAGCCGGCCAACGTTCGTGTCGATGTTCTCGATCATGCCGTAGAACTTCGCGATCTGGGCCCGCTGCTTCGGGTCCCCCACGCCCGCCTTCTCAAGCAGGTCGAGGTACACCCCATCCGAGCCCGCCGGACAATCGAGCGGCGCGTGCGGGGCGTTGGACGTGATCATGCAGAAGAACGGTGTTTCGTTCTTCCTACAGCGGCGCATCCAGGCGAGCGCTTCGTCGAAAAACACGTCGGTACAGTAGCCCGTCGTTGCCACGAACTCGCCGTCGCTGCGGATCACGGGATCGACGTACCGGTTGCCCTCAACGTCGCCGCAGCTGCCGGGATACGTCTGGCCGATGCCCCCCGCGCCGTGGATGAACGAGCGGTCGAAGCCGCGACGGCCGGGCTGGTAGGCGTCTTCATCACCGAGATGCCACTTGCCGAAGATGCCGGTGGTGTAGCCGGCCCTTCGCAGCAGGTCGGGCAGGGTGGTGGCCGAGCGTGCCAACCGCTCCCGCTCATCGATCGTGTGCGTGACGCCCGAGTGGAACTCGTGCCGCCCAGTGAGCAGCGCCGCCCGCGTCGGGGCGCAGGTGGGGCTCGCATGAAACTCGGTGAGCCGCACGCTTTCCCGATACAGGCGGTCGAGATTCGGCGTACGGATCACCGGATTGCCGTGGGCGGCGATGTCCCCGTAGCCCTGATCGTCGGTCATCACGTAGACGATGTTCGGCGGCCACCGTGCGGCCTTTCCCGCCCGTTCCTTCGCCGACGTCGGCGCGGCGAGCGCCCGGCACTCGTCGGCGATCCGACTCCATTCGGCGTCGAGCGCCCGGACCTGCTCCGGCTGCGCTGCGGCGAGGTCGTTTGTTTCGCAGCGGTCGGTCGCGAGATCGTAGAGTTCCCACGGCTGCTCCTTGACCGCCACGAGCTTCATGTCGCCCACGCGAGCGGCGCGGTGGCCTTCGTGGCACCACCAGAGGGCGTCGTGGGCCGGCGGCGCTGCTGGGCTCGCCAGCGACTTCGCGAAACTGCGACCGTGCAGCGGAGGCACGGTGGCGCCGTCGTGCTCTCGCGGAAGCGGCACCCCGGCGAGTTCCAGCGCCGTTGGCACGACATCGACGACGTGGACGGGCTGGTGGCGGAGTTCACCCCGCGCCGAAATGCCGCGCGGCCAGTGGACAATCCAGGGCGTGGCAATGCCCCCTTCGTGGACCCAGGTCTTGTGCCGCCGAAACGGTGCGTTGCAGCAGCTCGACCAGCCCGGCCCGAGGCATAGAAAGGTCTTCCGCGAACCGGGCGGGGCCGACCGGTCGTGCCCTTCACCGCGGACCATGATCTCGGCCGAGGCGCCGTTGTCGCTCAGAAAGAGGATCAGCGTTTCGTCGAGGGCCTGCATCGCCTCGAGCTGGCGGACGATCCTGCCGACCTCGCGATCCATGCCTTCAACCATCGCCGCATGGATCGCCATCTTGGTGGCCTGAAACTCCCGCTGCTCGGGCGTGAGCGTCTCCCATGGCAGGGGCCGCTCGACCTCGCCGGGGCCAAGCGCCTTCAAGGCGTCGGGGAACGAGTAGGGAGGGCCCACATCCCGTTCGATCGCGGCTGGTGGGGTCGTCACGATGCCATATTCCTTCAGCCGCGCCACGCGGGCCTGCCGCAGTTCATCCCAGCCGGGGCGGTAGCGGTCGCGAGTCTTCGCGATCAGATCGGGCGGCGCCTGAAGCGGGAAGTGGGGAGCAGTGAAGGCGACATAGTGGAAGAAGGGTGTTCCTGAGTGATTCCGCGAGTGCTCGGCAAGGCAGGCGACGGCATGGCCGCCGATCGCCGTCGTGGCATAGAAGTCGTCTGCTCTGCTCGCGGCTGGCATGCCAGCCGCTCCCGCGGGATCGAAGTAGTTGCTCTGGCCGATGGCGCTGATATCGAGCGACCGATGAAATCCCTGGGCGAGCGGATCGCCGTCGACGTGCCATTTTCCCGAGTGGTAGGAGCGGTAGCCCGCGGGCGCGAGCAGGGCGGGAAGAAGCCGCGCCCAGGCGGGCCGCGCCGCCTTCACGCCACCGTCGCCTCCCGGCAGCGCATCGCGGCGGATTGCCTGCGCGTAGTAGCCCGTCAGTAGTGCCGCGCGAGTGGGCCAGCAGCGGGCGGTGTTGTAGGCGTTCGTATAGCGGAGCCCTCCCGAAGCGAGCCGGTCGAGGTTCGGTGTGTCGATCTCGCCACCCTGGCAGCCAAGGTCGGAGAAGCCAAGATCGTCGGCCAGGATCACGACCACGTTGGGCGGGGCAGCCGGCACCGAACCCACCACCGCCGTGGCGGCAACCAGGGCGGCGATGGCGGCTGACCACTGGCCTCGCATGTCGTGCTCCTTCCGATGGTTCGGCCTGGGCTCGATGCCGTACTCCGTTCCGCTACGGCTTCTCGATCTCAGCGACCACCTTCGAGTAGGCCGCCGAGCGTTCCTCTGGCTTCATGCCCCGCAGTTCGAGAAGCATCGGCCGCAGGCCGGTCGCCCAGGAGGCGTCCTTCGCCACCTTCTCATCGGCCTTGGCCCTCAGGGCATCGGCATCCATGCCACCGGCGGCTGCGGCCGCCGCGATCACGCTCCGCAGATACTCCGCCGCCTGCACGTCGGGATTCGGTGCGGCCGGGGCGTCGAAGCGGCCGAGCGCCCAGGCGATGCCCTCGACCATGTGCTTCTGGAACATCGGTTCCTTCCAGGTTGCATCGTTGTGGCCAAAGTTCGTCGAGAACACACGGCCTTGCCCATAGTCGCGGACCCACGACACCGGCACGTGCCACGGCTCCTTCGGGGTGCTCGCCTGCATGTCGAGGCTTACGAGCACCCGGAGGTTCTCCGGCTTGTACCGCATGTCGTACTGGTAGATCTCGTCCTGGCAGCGGAACCGCTCCGGAAACATCGCCGCCACGCGGTGACCGGGCTCGTGCACCACGAAGGCGTGCTCACCGCCGGAGCCCCACGGATGCCCGGCGAAGTGGCCGCCGATCATCTCGCAGTAGGCGTCGGAACTCTTGAATGTGTCGGTGGCGGCGTGGAACCCGATGAAGGCCTTACCCGACTTAATCCACTCGAGGAAGGCCGTGAGGTCGGGCACCGGCAGCTCGCCCGTCGTGCTGAGGAAAATCACGCCGTCAAAGTCGCGGAGCGACTCCGTGGAAAAGACCTTCGCAAACTCCTTCGACAGCCCCGCCTGCCAGGCATCGTCGTCGCGGCGAAACTTCTCCTGCTCGGCCTGAAAGGCGGCCTCCTGGTTCTTCCAGTCGTCATCCGAAACATCCTTGCCCCGCTTCGGCGGCGTAGGCTGCGGCATCCGGCCCGGCGGCAGCCGCAGGAAATCGCAGTGAAAGAGGCCGGTCGAGCGGCCAAGTTCCTCGAGGATGGGCTCGGCCGTGCCGATCGACGCATGCCGAAATCCGGTGGTAACGCTCACCACCAGCAGCCGTGCCGGCTTTTCAGTCTCGGCGCGAGCCGCAACCCCGCCGAGCACCGCCACGACAGCCATCGAGACCGCCGCCAGAAACCAACAAAAACTACGCATTACTTCTCTCCAATGCACCACAGGGAATCGTGCGTCCTCAGGAACATCCGCCCATCGACGCACACGGGCGTCGCCACCATCATCTCCTCCACGCTGCCGCCGCCGACGACCTCGGGGATTCGCCCGTGGTCCGCCGACTTCTCCCCAGCACCCGGCTCAGGCCAGCCCAACACGCTCGCCGCACCATCCTCCCGGACCACGAGCACGCGGCCATCCACGAGCACCGGCGACGCGCTGTAGGCACTGCGGTTCTTGGGGAGTTCCCTCCGCCAGCTCGTCTTGCCCGTGGCAGCGTCGAGCTCCTCGACGATTCCCTTGTCGCCGCAGACGACGATCCGGCCGTCTTTGACCGCGGGCGTCGGCACATCGGCGCCGACGTCTTTGCGGACCCAGACCACGTGGCTCTGCGTGACGTCACCCGATCCGCCACGGCGGATCGCCGTGATGGTGTCACCACGGGCGTACGGCGCGATCACGAGATCGTCGGCAAGAACCGGCGAGGCAATCGAGCGGAAGAAGCCGTTGGCCTCAGGATTGAGCCCGCCAACCCGCCAGAGTTCCCTGCCGTTCGCCGCATCGTGGGCCGTGACGTGATCGGCGCCAAGCACAAAGAGCACCTCGGCTGGCTCACCCTTCGCGGGGTCGCCGGCAGCAACGAGCGGCGTCGAGTAGCTCTGGGCCGCCTCCTCGGGCGCGGGCACGTCACGGTCGTGCTTCCACCGCAGTTCGCCCGTCGTACGATCGAAGGCGGCGAGATAGGAGGGCCCCGTCTGCATCACGGCGATGACGACGGCGTTACTCGTAAGCACGGGTGAGGTACCGAGATCCCACCAGAGCGTGTCTTCGCCGAACCGCTGCTGGAGGTTCGTCCGCCACCGCTCCGCGCCGGTCGCCAGGTCGAGGCAGGCGAGTTCGCCGCTCTTGAAGTAGACCCACACGAGCTCACCGTCGGTGACAGGCGAAGAGTTCGCACCGGTTGCCTTCTTGTGCTTGCCGGCGCGGGCCTCGCCAAGCGTCTTTCGCCACAACTCCTTACCGGCGCGATCGAGGCAGATCACGGCGTCTTTGTCGTCGATGGTGCAGGTGACGATGAGCCGCTCGCCCCAAACCGCCGGCGTGCTGGCGCCAAGCCCGGGCAGCGGCACCTTCCAGAGCACGTGCTGCTCAGGGCCCCACTCCGACACGTAGCCACCGCCCGCTGCCGCGCCGTCGAGCGCGGGCCCGCGCCAGTTGGGCCAGTTGTCGGCGACGGCCGTGACGGTCGTCGCCATCATCAGTCCCACGACTCCTGCCCGTCCGCTCGATCGCCGCATCGACATGCCTCCTCATCCACCTGGTTGCGAAGGCTAGTCTACCCGCCTGCCGCCGCGGGCTTCCGCTTCGGCGGCAGGCCGTCAGGACCAAAGGGATCCACCGGATCGGGATTGGGTGTGGGCATGGCGGCGCCAACCTCCCGCCGCCAGGCCTCGAGTCGAGACCGCAGTTCGGCGGCGCGCTCCGGACGTTCGGCCGCGAGATCCCGCTGTTCCCCCTCGTCGGCGGCAAGGTCGAAGAGTTCCACCCGGCCGCCCTCGAGGTGCTCGACGATCTTCTCGCGACGGCCGTCCGGTGAGTCGCCGGCGAGCAGCGCCGCCGCGGGCCGCCCCCCTTGATTGGAATAGTGCGGGTAGTGCCAGACGAGGTCGCGGGCGGGAATCGCCCCGGTCCCCGAAAGCAGTGGTCGCAGGCTCGTGCCGTCGAGTATCTCGCCGGCCGGCGGCGGGCAACCCCCGAGATCGACGAGCGTGGCAGCGATGTCAAGCGTGGTCACCGGCACCTCGCACCGCAAACCCGGCTTCACGGTGCTGGGCCAGCGGATGAGGAGTGGCACGCGGATGCCCCCTTCGTAGAGATAGCCCTTACCGGCGCGAAGCGGGAGGTTCGACGTCGGCGCACCCTCAGCCGTCGACAGGCCGCCGTTATCGCTCGTGAATACCACGAGCGTGTTGTCGACGAGATCCTGTTCCTCGAGGGCGACGAGCACGGTTGATACCGCCTCGTCCATCTCGTCGATCATGGCGGCATAGACGGGGTGATCCTGCACCGCCCGAGCCGTGCGTTCGCCTTCGGGAACCTCCCGGGGATCTGCACCCGGCAGCGCCGCGGCGCGGCGCTGCTCCTCGGCGACAAGTTCGGCGGTCGACCGCAGCGGAACGTGCACGGAGTGCAGCGGTAGGTAGCAGAAAAAGGGACGACCACGGTTGGCAGCGATGAACGCCGTTGCCTGCCGGGCAATCGCGCGGGCGTGGTGCGGATCGTCATCGGGACCCTGCGCTGGATTGACGTCGATCGAGCCGGAGGCCTCGAACCCGTGCGACGGCACGTCCGCCGGCGGCCCGAGGTGCCATTTGCCAAAGACCCCGGTGGTGTAGCCTGCCGCCTTGAGCCGCTCCGCGACCGTAGTCTCATCAGCAGGCAGTCCCCGGAGGTATTCGGCCGGGAGCAGCGATCCGCGCCGTTCGCCGCCGATGTAGTTCGTGATCCCGACGCGAGCCGGGAACTTTCCCGTTATCAGGGCTGCGCGGGTCGGCGAGCAGACGGGTGCGGCAGCATAGGCCTGCGTGAACGTCATCCCGGCGGCAGCGAGGGCGTCAATCGCAGGCGTACGGTAGAACGTGCTTCCTGTGCAGCCGAGATCCCGGGCGCCGAGATCGTCGGCCAGAAACACGAGAAGGTTCGGCTTTCGTGGCACGGCCGACGTCGATACCGGTTCGGGCTTCGGCACGCCCGGATCCCACCAGCGGTCGAGCTCGGCCCGCAACCGCGCCACCACATCCGGATGCTCTCCGGCAACGTTCGTTCGCTCGTCCGGATCGGCGATGACGTCGAAGAGTTCCGGCTCACCGCGTTCAAAGTTCTCCCGCGACGCGTCGTCGACGTGTCGCCCCTGCCACGCAGGAAACTGCTTTCCGGGAGCCGGCGGTGCCGGCACGATCAGCTTCCAGCGATCCTGCACCATCCACCGCCAGAGCAGGCTCGTCGTCGGATCGTCGAGGTCGACGATGGTGTGCGTGTAACACTCACCAAACACCTCCGTGCGGGCTGCGGTCGCCACCTCGTCCAGCAGGTTTACTCCCGGCAGCCCGACCGGCGACTCGACCCCGCATGCCTCGAGCACCGTCGGGGCGATGTCGATGGTGCTGGCAAGGGCCTCGCTCGTTCGCGGAGCAATCGTGCCCGGCCGGCGGAACATGATCGGCGTCCGCAGGCCGCCATCGTAGGGGGAGAGCTTCGACCGCGGGGCAAACCGCTTCGACTGGGGATCCTGGATCCAGCCGTTGTCGGTGACATACACCACGAGCGTGTCACGGGAGAGCCCTTCGCGGTCGAGATGGTCGAGCAGGTCGCCGACAGTGCGATCGAACCGCTCGACGTTGCCCCAGTAGCGAGCGACGTGGACGCTGTCGGTCTTCGACGAGTAGTGATCGACGAGTTCCTGCGGTGGATCGTGCGGATCGTGGGGCAGCATCGGGGCGTACCAGACGAAGAATGGCGTGCCGGCGGTGCGGCAGCGGCCGACGAAGTCATAGATCGGTTGCATGGTGCCACGGCCGATGGCGAGCCCCTCGTCACCGTGCCGCTCACCCTTCGTCATCCCCTCGTCGAAGCCGCCGCGGGAAAAGTCCCCTTGCCACCACTTACCGGTCTGGAGGCTTTTGTAGCCGGCAGGGGCGAGCAGTCGCGGCAGCGTGGGCCACTCGTCGAGGTGGCGGTTCATCCGCTCGCGACCGGCGATGAACGCCTTGGTGCCCTGTGGGCTCTGCCGAGGGCTGCCCGGCGTGTCGGGCGGATCATTGCCGACGATCCTGTGTTCGTGCGGATAACGGCCCGTGATGATCGACGCCAGGCTCGGGCAGCAGAGGCTGCTCGTCACATAGCCCCGCGGAAAAACGAGGCTCTCCCGGGCGAGTCGGTCGAGGTTCGGCGTCCGCAGGTGCTCGTGACCCATGAAGCCGTAGTCGTGCCAGTGCTGATCGTCGGCGACGATCAAGACCACGTTGGGACGGGATGGCTGGTCGCCGCCAGCTGCGGCCACGATCCCACTCGTCCCCAGGGCTACGACCGCCGCCGCGATCCATCTCCTGATTCCCATTGTCGTAGACCCCATGCGCGACACCACGGCCGACAGCCTTGTCGGCAACCCGTCCAGGGACGAGATTGAGACAGTATGCGGGCAACGACGGCCCGCTGCATCACCCCTGAGTTCACCCCGGAGACGCTCCACTATGGCCGGCATACGATCGCTGGCGGCGGCGCTCCTGCTGGCCCTCGCGGCCGCGGATGTGGGGGCGGTCGATCCAAACCCAAACGTGATCGTCGTGCTCGTCGACGACATGGGCTGGAAGGACCTTTCCTGCCAGGGGAGCGAGTTCTACGAGACACCGCAGATCGACCGGCTGGCCGCCTCGGGCATGCGGTTCACGACAGCGTACTCCGCCTGCACCGTCTGCTCGCCGACCCGAGCGGCAATGATGACCGGCCAGTATCCGGCACGGCTGCACCTCACCGACTGGATCGCCGGACACCACCGGCCGCACGCGAAGCTGCAGCCCCCTGACTGGACCAAGCACCTGCCGCTCGGGGTGGTGACGGTCGCAGAGCGGCTCAAGGCCAAGGGCTACGCAACCGCGTCGATCGGCAAGTGGCACCTTGGAGGCAAAGAGCAGTCCCCAGAAGATCAGGGATTCGATGTGAACCTGGGCGGCACCGACAAAGGTCAGCCTCCGAGCTACTTCTCGCCGTACCGGATTTCCGCGCTCTCAGACGGCCCCGAGGGGGAGTACCTCACTGACCGCGAGGCCGCTGAGGCCGTCGGCTTCATCGAGTCCCACCACGACCGACCGTTCTTCCTCTACCTTGCGCACCACGGCGTGCACGCGCCGCTTCAAGCGAAGCCGGAGGTGGCGGCTGGCTACGCAGCAAAGCGACCCGGCATCCCAGCAACACTCGCCACCTACGCGGCGATGGTCGAGAGCGTCGATGATGCGATGGGGAAAATCCTCGACACGCTCGATCGACTCGGCATCCGCGACCGCACCGCGATCTTCTTCACAAGCGACAACGGCGGCCAGGCGTCGATCACCGACATGCTGCCGCTCCGCGCAGGCAAGGGCTCGGCCTACGAAGGGGGCATCCGCGTGCCGTTCATCGTGTCGTGGCCTGAAGTCACCAAGCCGGGCAGCACGAGCGACGTGCCCGTGATCACGCCCGACATCCCCGCGACGATCCTCGACCTCACCAGGGCGGGGATCGAACCGGGTCAGCCGATCGACGGCCGAAGCCTC
>QWPO01000128.1 GCA_003669255.1 Planctomycetota bacterium
GATGCGTCCCCAGCGATCGACTGCGGCGCCGACCATACTGCGGCAGGCAGCGTCGTCGGCGACGTCGGCTCGCACCACGAGCGTGTCGGCACCAGCCTCGGCGCAGGCTGCGGCCGATGCCGCGGCTTCGACCTCGCTCTTCGTGTAGTTGATGACGACGTCGTATCCGCGGCGTGCGAGGCCCAGGACCGTGGCGGCGCCCACGCCCGTGGCAGACCCTGTCACGACGGCGACCTTTCGCTCTGGCATCTCAACCTCCCTGCACATGGGCGAGCCCCGGCTCGGCGATGAATGCACTAAGTCGGATGTCGCCGCCGCACCCTTGGCACGCCCGCCTGCTGCATGTCCGCCGACCACATGCCTAGCCAAAGGGCAGAGATTACCGTGCCCGACGACGCCGGAACATCTGCCAGCCGCCGCATGTTAGCCCAGCAAGGGCCATGAGGGCATAGAGTGAAGGCGGCCAAAAGCGCCGCCACTGCCGTCATTGGTTTCAGGCGGCCCATCGTACGGGAAGTAACGTCGGGAGTCGCCCCGACTTTTCTTGGATCGCTACCGTTCTGGTCGCGGTTCGCCTGCCGTGTCATCCGACGACAAAACGCTCGGGCACCCGCACGTTCGGCTTCGATCGCAGCGCCTCGGCCGCCTCGGGCGAGAGCGATGTGAGGCCGTTGAGGTACAGCCATCCTTCGCCGTGCTTGGCGAGTTCCTGAGCCACGTCGTCCGGAAGGGTGGCGAGCCCTTCGAGATACAGGTCGCCCCGATGCCGTGCCAACGCGGACGCCGCCGTCGGCGACAGGGCCTTGAGACCGTTGAGATAGAGCAGGCCTTCGTGGTGGCCGAGCGCAGCGGCGACGGCATCGGTCAGTGACGAAAGCCCGTTCAGCGAGAGCACCCGACTGCGCTGGGCAAGGCCACGGGCGGCTGATTCCGAAAGCGTGGTCAGGCCTGCCAGGCTGAGCATGCCGCGATGCCGCCCAAGCGCCGCAGCTTCTTCATCCGTCAGAGATCCAAGCCCATTGAGCGACAAGTCGCCTAAGCTCCGCGACAGCGCCGCAGCGGCGTCGGGAGAAAGCGCGGCGACACCGTTGAGGGAGAGCAGGCCCCTGCACTGCGCCAGCCCTTTGGCGGCCTCCGCCGAAAGCGCGCCGAGGCCGTTGAGCCACAGCGATCCGTTGTGCCTGCCCAGTCCAGACGCTGCTGTTCCGGAAAGCGACGTCAGCCCGTTCAGCGACAGCGTCCCCTCGTGAGAGGAAAGCGATTCCGCAGCCCGATCAGAGAGCGAGGCGAGGCCGTCCAGCGACAGCCCGTGGGTAAATCGCGAGAGTGCCGCCGCAGCCTCGTCTGACAGCACCGTCAGCCCGTCGAGCGACATCGAGCCCTCGTGCGCCGTCAGCGACGCGGCGGCCTCGACCGAGAGCGAACGGAGGCTGTTGAGCCAGAGCGTTCCTCCCTTGTGCTGTCCAAGGAGCGAGGCACCCTCGCTGGAGATCACCGTGTAGTTGTTGAGCGAGAGATCGCCTTTATGGTGCGCGAGGCTCTCCGCCTGGCCGATGGGCAGTTCGGAGTCGTCGACTAGCGGGAGCATCAACCATTCCATGTTGAGGTGAGCAGAACCACTTGCAGCATATCACGGCCCATGAGTGTCGATGCCCCCCCGACGTCGAGGCCGGCGTCGCCGCCGCCAGAAGATGCATACCATCACTCCCACGCCCGCCAGCGCGCACGTGGCCGGTTCCGGCACCGCGGCGACACCGGCAAGATCCCGCATGCCGGGCGAGGTGATGAATCCCGCGATCGCCGAGTAGACGCCCGAGCCGGCGTCTACGGTGTACCACTGGCCCGACGTCGAAGTCCCAGAATCGATGTACTGCTGCCCATAGAGCACCGAGTAGTCTTCGCTGAACGCCAACTGGAGGCCGACCCCGTTCGCAGACGAGATCACGGTCACGGGGTTGCTCGTACCGGCGATGAGCGATGTCATGTCGAGAGAGAAAAACAATCCTCCTGAGCCCGGCGTGGTCGAACCATAGAGACGTCCAGTAATGTCGTTCACGGCGATGTCGCCGAACATCATCCCCGACGTGCTGCCACCGACGGTGAGCTGGTATTCGACCGGCGTCCCGCTGAACGACGGCACGCTCCCGGTGTAGGTCAGCGTCGCCTGGTAGAGGATGTTGTTGGCGGTACTTCCTTTGGCGATGTACCAATAGGAGCCGGCGTAGTAGGTGGCATCCTCGGGCGGGAAGTCAGGGGTGATATCGAAGACCGATCCTGTGGCCACGATCCCGTTCGTGTCCGAGGCGATGTCGTAGTAGCCGAGATCGCCGTTCGAGGCGAAGTAGAACACCTGATTGCGAGCGCGATCTGAGGCGAAGCCGTTGGCCTTCACGCCGTCGGACAGCGAACTTCCCGTCAAGGTGATCGACTCGCTGACCGTGTCGACGAAGTAGATGTTGTTGTTGACGCCGACGCCGTAGATCCGCCCCGGCGGAAACCCGTTGGCGTTCGCCTCGAGCGACAGCGACAGGCACGACACAACGCCACAGGCCAGAACCCACACTCCACGCGTAAAAAACCGCAGCATGACAGATCTCCGCTTTATTGTTGGATCGAAATCGCGCCGAAATGCAGGGGCCTGTTTGCGAGCACGGCCCGGCACTCCCTGGCGCTCACGAGACGCGGGCGTGCATGCCCAGCGTCACACTCTCTTCGCCATGACTGGCCGCGGGTTCGCGTTCAGCCACCACGGGCGACGCGCAGAAGGGCATCGGGCGACGCCGCGACCCTCCATCTCGTGTTCCGAGAACGGACCCGGTGCGGCCGCGCGGGCCGCATGACCCGACGCATCCGTCCCAGTGCCTCGTGATGCACTCTTGGTCTCGCGGGACGAGAAGGCAACGAGCCGCAGGTGCGGACAGACGTTTTCCCGCAGTCTGCCCGCCGAACCGTGCGGAGACACCTCGCTGGACAACGGGGACACTTTGCCGGAGTCGCGTGGCCGGCAATCACAAGAGCCGGACACCTCGGCTACGGCGTGTCGTCGCCGAGGTCACGGATGGCGATGTCCTTGAACTCCACCCACATCGGCTTCCCCTGGTGGAGTTGCAGCGCAAGGACACCCTCGCGGAGCGCCAGGTCGGGGGCATCGGTAAAATCGAGCGTGAGGGTGCCGTTCAGGGAGTGGCGGATCCGGTCGCCCTGGGCCACGATCCGCACCTCGTTCCAATCGTCGAGTTTGACGAGCTTCGCGAAAGCGTCGGCGTCGATCAGTTCGCCCGTCACCTTTTTTGCGCCATCCACCATTTCGGCCTTCTCGCCCGCCAGGCAGATCCGTCCCCGCTTGCCCCCTTCGTCGTAGATGAAGCCAGACACGTTCGGCATCTGCGACTCGTTACGGAGCTCGTGCTGGTAGCCGCGGACGACCCATGGGTTCTTTGGTTCGCCCTCAGTGATGTGCTTGGAGCGATACTGGATCCCGGAGTTGTTCTCCCCGCCGCAGCGGTAGAGGACTTTGAGCTCGAAATCCTTGACCGCAGGGCCCTTGCAGATGAGGAAGGTGTTGCCCTGCGCCTTGATGTCGGGCGTGGTTTCGCCGTGAATCACCCCGTCGCGAACGCTCCACATCCGCGGGTCGCCGTCCCAGCCGGCGAGGTCGCGGCCGTTGAAGAGCGTCCGCCACTCGCTCGCCTTCGCGGGGGCGGCGGCGGGGGCCGCTGGCGGGGCGGCGATCACGAGCGACGATGCGACAGCGGCGGCCAAGGCGAAAAAGCAACGGGGCATCGACGGACTCCTGCTGGAAAGGGCAAGTAAGTGCCCCGAGTATCGCCGCCGGAGACCCAGCCACTCAAGCCGGCGGTAACCCTACGGCTTTTTCCGTGTCCGCCTCCGCATCCGGGTTGCCTGCTGCCGTGCCGACGCGCGAAGATACGCCAAACCCTTTGCCAAGCCATGCCTGAACGCCTCCCCCGCATCGCGATCGATCTCGAGAAGCTGCGGCACATCAACTGTGGCCTGGGCCGGTTCTCCCTGCACTTCGCCGAGGAGATCCTCCGCTTGGCACCGGGCCGCTTCGATCCGGTGTTCCTCCTCGCCCGGGGAACGGAGCGACACCTTCCTCCGGAGGGCTTCGATCGAATCGACGTGAAACCGTGGAAGAAGGAGGTCTTGGTCCGGCGACTGCGGCCGTTCATCCGCCCCTTCCTCAGCCCCTCGAGGATCAGCCTCTGGCACGTCACCAACCAGATGTCGAAGTATCTGCCGCTCGACGACCACGTGCCCGTCGTGCTGACGATCCACGACCTCACGTTTCTCCACGAGACGCCCCACGACGAGCAGCTCCGCAGGATCGAGCGGAAGCTCGCCGACATTCAGGCGAAGGTCGACCGGGCCAGCGCCATCGTGACCGACTCGCACTACGTCGCCGAAGACGTGAAGGCCCACCTCACTCTTGGCGATCGGCCCGTGCACGTGGTGCATCTCGGGATCTCTGCGCCGCCGGTCGCCGCCGCGTCGCACCCAACGTTTCTTCCGGAGGGACCCTTCCTGTTTACCGTGGGCAACTGCCTCCCGCACAAGAACTTCCACGTGCTGCTCGACCTCGTCGACCGACTGCCGAATATCCGGCTCGTGATCGCCGGCAAGAACATGACGCCGTACGGCGAGTTTCTCGGGCGTGAGATCGCCCGTCGCCATCTCGAGGGTCGCGCGATCATGCCCGGCGAGATCTGCGACGCCGACCGGCAGTGGCTCTACGAGCACTGCGATGCCTTCCTCTTCCCGTCACTCACCGAGGGCTTCGGGTTTCCAGCCCTCGAGGCGATGCAGTGCGGGAAGCCGACCTTCCTTTCCCGGATGACGTGTCTTCCCGAGATTGCCGGGAACCATGCCTTTTACTTCGAGTCGTTTGACGCCGCGTCGATGGCGTCTGCGTATGAGGCAGGCATGGCCACCAGCCGCAGTGATTCCGGGTTTTCCGACCGCGTTCGGACCCATGCCGCCAGTTTCGGCTGGGCCGAGACCGCCCGCGGATACCTGCGGGTCTACGAGTCGATCCTGGGCCCTCTCCCCCCTGCTCCAACGGCCTGAACTGGCATTCCGGCGAGTCCCGGAAGCGTGCTAGTTTCCCTGGCGGTTCGAGAGTCCGCAGGCAGCCCATTGTGTCGGGCGCCACGGCTCTGGCGCAACCTTGGACCAGCATTCCCGTCGAGGGACATCATGACGCTTGCCACCACGCGCCGGAAGATCTCGCGCCACGCCATCAAACTAATGCCCTTTCTGCGGGGCCTGCTGCCCTCCCCGCCGATCCGGGTCAACACGTTTCTGCGACGATGCCCCGACTTGTTCGTGTCCGCCGATCCGCGAGCGGAAGGAACGGGGCTCGTCTCGCAGATCTGCCGTCTCGCGACGCTCGAGTCGCCGGCGTTCCGCGGCTGGCTCGAGCAACTCCACGACAGCTGGCACATGCACCGCAAGAACTGGGAGCACGCCTACATCTGCCAGGCACTCCACGAACGCGGCATGCTGGAGCCCGGGCGACGCGGCCTCGGCTTCGCCGTGGGCACCGAAAAACTGCCGTCACTGTTCGCGGCGCTTGGCTGCTTGATCACAGCCACCGACCTCGCCGCCGACGACGAGCGCAACAACGACTGGGCCAAGACGGGCCAGTGGGCCGGTAACCGCGACGCCCTCAACGTCCACGGCCTCTGCCCGGCGGATGAGTTTCGCGAGCGGGTGGAGTTCCGGGCCGTCGACATGAACCACGTCCCCGACGACCTGCGCGGGTACGACTTCACCTGGTCAACCTGCTCGTTCGAACACTGCGGCAGCCTCGAACGTGGGCTCGAGTTCCTCGAGCGGCAGATCGACTGCCTGCGGCCGGGGGGCGTGGCCGTCCACACCACGGAATTCAACCTCTCGAGCAACGACAAGACCATCGACACGGGCCCAGCCGTGGTCTACCGCCTCCGCGACATCGAGGATGTTGTTCGTCGACTTCTCGCCCAGGGCCACCACGTCGAGCCGCTCGACATCGATCCCGGCAACCGCGACATCGACCGCTTCGTCGACCCGCCCCCCTACAGCGGCTCGGTCGGCGGGCCATACGGCCGCATCAAGCACCTGCGGCTTGATCTCGATGGATATGCCTCCACGTCGATCGGCCTGATTATCCGCAAGGCCGCATGACATGCCGCTGAAATCACTCGGGCATACGATCGAAAAGCAGATTCTGCGGCCGCTCTTCCGGCGCGTCAGGAAACTGACCCGCATCTCCGGTGCCCACGATCGGATCGCGGCGCTCGAGAGCCGCATCGAGCGGCTCGAGAGCCTGTTTCGGGAGCAGGCCGGCCTTCACTACCTGCGGCTCATGGACGACCAGCGGCATGCCGAAACCCCGGCCGGCAGCTCCGCCCCGAGACGCGACTCCGCATGACGCGCCCCGTGATGCACCGCGACGGCCTCACTTTCCTCGTCGATCTCCGTGTCACCCAGTACAACGGGGATCGGGGAATCCCGGCCTACTCGCAGAGCATTGTTCGGCAGATCTGCCTCGACAATCCCGGCAACCGCTACGTTTTCCTCTGGAACGATCGGCTGCCGCAGCCCTCGTTCACCCGGGAGTTCGAGCAGTACGGAACGTGGGCGACCGATTCGGCATTGGCACGGGGGCACTTCGGCCGCATCGACGTGCTCTTCACCGCGTGCTTCTTCCTGCCCCTGCGCGGCGAGGGGGAAGACTACCTCTATCCACGGTGGCTTCAGGCCCACCAGCCGCATCGGCTCGGCATCGTCTACGACTTGATCCCATATCTCTTTCCCGATCGCTACCTGTCGCGGCGCGAAGGCCGCGAAAACTACCTGGCGGGCTTTCGCGTGATGCGGGAGTCGGATCGGTTGTTTGCCATCAGCCAGGCAACTCGGCACGACACCATCCGCCTGGCTGGCTTCGACCCCGGGCGAATCCGCTGCGTCTACGGTGACATCGACCATCGCAAGCGGGAGTTGATGGAGTCTCCGACCGATAGCGACCCTGCCGTCCTCGCTCGGTTCGGATTGCAAAAGCCCTATGCGGTCTACATCGGCGGAGACGACTGGCGAAAGAACATGGACGGCATGGTCTACGCCTTTGCCCACTTTCACGCCCGGTATCCCGATCGGCAGTTGGCGGTGATCTGCAAGCTCTCGCGGCAGCGGATCACCCACTATCAGCTGATGGCGGAGTCGCTGGGCATCCGTCCGGGGGCCATCGTGTTCACCGGCTACGTGTCTGGCGAGGATCTCGTTGCGATCACTCGGCAGGCGGAGCAGATGGCCTATCCGTCGCTCTATGAGGGCCTCGGGCTGCCGGTGCTCGAGGCCTACGGCTGCGGGGTTCCAGTCGTCGGCTCCCACTCCTCCTCGATCAAGGAACTGGTGATCCCGGAACTGACCTGCGACCCGAAGGAACCGCTCTCGATCGCCACGGCGATGGGGCGGCTGATCGAGGAGCCGAAGCTCCGCGAGTTGTCGCTCGCCCGCGGCCGCGAACTGCTGGCCACCCTCGGCTGGGAGCCGGCGGCGCGAGCTGTGATGGAGGAACTGACCGTCCGCCCTGCGGCCCGACCCGGCAGAGAGGTGGCCGTTGTCGGCGTGCTCCCACCAGCCCACACGGCAATCGCCAACTGCACGATCGATCACCTGCAGTCGAGCCGCTGGCGGACCGACTTCTTCGATGCCAATCCGGGGCCGATACTCGCCGCCGACCAAACGCTCCTCGCCGGCAACCGCATCCTGCCCGTCGAAGTTCTTCTGCCCGCGCTTGCCTCGGGCGACCATGGCACCGTGGTCTTTGTGCTCGGCAACTCGGAACACCACGTCAAGGTGCTGCGGGCGGCCATGCAGACCAGGCTTGGCTGCCGCCAGCGGCGTCTGGCTTACCTTCACGAGGTCAATCTGAAGGTGCTGCTCCGTGCCCACCTCGGGGCCGATGCGGATGACCTGCCAGCTGGCGATTGCGACTCCGAGGAGCCCTGGATCCAGCGGACGCTCCAGAACGTACCCGAGATTGGGCAGAGCCTTCGCTTCCTCGCGGAGACCGCCCGCCTCGACGGGCTGATCGTCAACTCCGATGCCTGCCGGAGGCTGGTGCTGGCGGCGCTCGGCCCTCATGCCGCGCTGCCGATCGACGTGGCGTTTCTGCCGATCGTTGACGAGCATGCGGATCGCAGCCATCTGCCTGCGGCCGAAGCCCCCCTGCATGTGGGCACGTTCGGCACCGGCGGCGACACGAAACAGTTTGATCTTCTGGCCCGTGCAATGGGCCTGCTGGCCCGCCGCCGGCGCGTGCGGCTTACGATCGCGGGCTGGTCCACGGCCCGCCACTGCCGCCGGCAGGGCGTCGCCTCGCTCTCGTTTGTCGAAGTCCACGACGGCCCCACTGACGAGCAGTTCACTGCGCTGATGCAGGAGGTCGACGTGGCGGTGCAGTTACGGATGCCAACCCACGGCGAATCATCTGCTGCCGTCACCAGGCTGATCGGCCTCGGCACACCGGTGGTGGTGACCGGCGAGGGAAGTTTCGCGGAACTGCCGGCGGCTCTCACCACCCCGGTGACTTCCGACTGCTCTCCGGCTGACCTCGCAGCGGCCATCGAACTCGCGGCGGACCGGCAGCCCACCACGGGCGAGATCGCAGCGGCGGTTGCGCCGTTCTCTCCCGAGGCCCTTGCCGCCAGGCTGGCAACCATGTTCCGTGGCCCAGCGACCGGCCCCGCCCTGCGGATGCCCGCGTGATCCCTGGGAGTCCGCGCGAGGCCGGAGGCGGGTAGGATGTCGGTGGTTTTCCGTCCCATACGAAGAAGGCGTTTGCCATGACTCGCCCTGCTTTTGCGATTCGTGGTTCCACGCTCGTCGTGGGACTCATGCTCCTGCTGTCGGCAGTCACTGCGGCCGATACCCCATGGCATCAGTGGCGGGGCCCCAACCGGGATGGCTTCGTCGCCGGCGCCGCCTGGCCCGATGGCCTCGACCAGTCGCGGCTCGAACGGTTGTGGCGGGTCGATCTTGGCCCGAGCTACTCGGGGCCCGTCGTTGCAGGCGACCTGGTGATCGTGACCGAAACCCGTGACGCAAAGACCGAGCACGTGCGGGCGCTCGACCGCGCGACGGGGCAGGAGCGATGGCACGTCGAGTGGGAAGGCTCCATGAGCGTTCCCTTCTTTGCGGCCTCCAACGGCTCCTGGATTCGCTCCACCCCCTGCGTCGATGGCGACCGCGTGTACGTCGCCGGCATGCGCGACGTGCTCGTCTGTCTGGAGGCAGCGACCGGCAAGGAAATCTGGCGGGTCGACTTCACGAAGGCACTCGAAAGCCCGCTGCCGGCGTTCGGCTTCGTGTCGAGCCCGCTGGTGATCGGCGACCATGTCTACGTTCAGGCCGGGTCGGGCTTCGTGAAGCTCGAGAAGGCAACCGGGAAGGTGGTCTGGCGGACGCTCGACGACGGCGGCGGCATGATGGGCAGCGCGTTCTCGTCGCCGTATCCGGCCACGATTGGCGGCGTGCCCCAGATCCTCGTGCAGACGCGAGAGGAACTCGCGGGCATCGATCCGGACAACGGCACCGTGCTCTGGAAGACATCGGTGGAGGCCTTCCGCGGCATGAACATCGTCACGCCCAGCGTGCACGACGGCCGCGTGTTCACCACCAGCTACGGCGGTGGCTCATTCTTGTTCGCCATCGATCCTGCCAACACGCAAAAGCCCGTGGAGCAGGTCTGGCGAAACAAGATCCAGGGCTACATGTCGACGCCGATCGTGATGGGTGACCACGCCTACGTGCACCTCCGCAACCAGCGATTCGCCTGCCTCGACCTCGCCACGGGCAAGGAGGCTTGGATCACGAAGCCCTTCGGCCGTTACTGGAGCATGGTCGCCCAAGGCGACCGGATCCTGGCGCTCGACGAGACGGGCGAGGTGCGGCTCATCAAGGCCACGCCCGAGCAGTTCGAACTCCTCGGCGAGGCGAAGGTAGCAGCCGAGGAGAGCTGGGCCCACCTCGCGATCGAGGGCCAGGAACTCTACGTCCGCGACCTCGAGGGCCTCTCGGCCTACCGGTGGAAGTGAGACGGGTTACACGTGAACCCCGCGCGTCGGGGCGAAGACGGTGAGTCACACAGGTTGACAACCTGTGCTACGAGAGGCGTGCGAGGGGCTGCCCGTGCCCCGGGAGACGGCGTTGCTGACCAGCGCAGCCATGGATGGCGGAGCGCAGGCAGCATCGAGTGAGCGGAGCTCAGGAGGGCGGAGCGAACGTCCGGCGACGGGGCACGGGTAGCCCCGAGCCTCGTACAAACCGTAAAGACACACAGGTTGACAACCTGTGCTACGTGGACAACCCGTGCTACGAGTGGCGGTCACCACTTGCGGTGTTCGAGCCGATCCACGAGCGTGGGCTTGCGGAGCACGATCAGCGGGTCGGTCTCCTCACGGGCCCAGGCGAAGCTCATCGGCTTGGCGAGGATCATGCCTGCCACGAAGCCGGCGATGTGGGCCGAGTAGGCCACGCCACCACCGCCTCCCTGATCCACGAATCCGCTGACGAGCTGGAACAGGAACCAGATGCCGACGGCGATGTAGCCCGGCACGTCGACCATCATCCGCAGCAGGATCACGCTCACCCGCCGATGCGGATGGAGCACGAGGTAGGCGCCGAGCACGCCGGAGATCGCGCCTGAGGCGCCGAGGCAGGGCGTGAGCGACGCCTCGCCGGAGGCGTTGAGCGCGACGAAGGTGAGCGAGGCGATGATGCCCGTCGCCAGGTAGAAGAGCAGGTATTTCAGGTGGCCCATATCGTCTTCGATGTTGTCGCCGAAGATCCACAGGAACCACATGTTGCCGAGGAGGTGCATGATGCTGCCGTGCATGAAGATCGCCGTGAGCAGCGTCATCCACGGCGGAACCGGCGTCTCCATGAGCCCCGGATCGGTGACCTGAATGTCGCCCTGGGGGGTGTGGATCGTCTTGAGCGAAGGTTCGGTGACGATGTCCTGCCCGGTGAGGATCTCCTTCGGCACCTGCACGTAGGCCATCGTGAAGGCCTCGTTGGCCCCCATGCCCTGGAGGACCACGAACACAAACACGTTTGCCGCAATCAACGCGATCGTCACGAACGGAAATGTCCGGCGGTCGGAGTTGTCGTCACCGACGGGAAAAACCATGGCTGTCGCCGCCCCGGGAGGAGGACTGGATGAACTGATGCCGATGGAAGGATATCCAGGGGCCATGGTTCCCGCGAACCCACACCTTACAGACTGCCATGCAACACCGCTCATCCCGGGCCCAACGCCGCCGCACGCCCCCGCTGCGGATCGACTGCGAGCGGCTCGAGCCGCGGAGGTGCCTGGCCGCCGCGACTGGCGGCACCCAGCGGATCGACTGGCACGGCCAGCAGGTCGAAGCCCGCTGCGGAGCCTGGGTCGTCCGCACCGAGCGGCCACTGGCAGCTGCCGACCTTGCCGGTGGCCTCGGCTGGCGAACGACCCCACTGGGCGATGGCTGCGAACTGCTCATTGCCCCCGGCGTTTCCGCCGACGGCATTAACGCGTGGGCAGGCCGTACGCACGCGATCGTGTCGATCGAGCCCGACCGCGCCCTCTCGACCCTGGCGATCCCCAACGACGCCTCGTTCGGCACGCTCTGGGGCCTGAACAACTCAGGGCAGTCGCCGGGCGTCAGCAACTCCGACATCAACGCCACCGAGGCCTGGGAAATCACCACGGGTTCACGGAGTGTGGTCGTGGCCGTGATCGACAGCGGCGTCGACTACACGCATCCGGATATCGCCGCCAACGTCTGGAAGAATCCTCGCGAGGTCGCCGGCGATGGGATCGACAATGACGCCAACGGGTTTGTTGACGACGTCCGTGGCTGGGACTTCGCCAATGGCGACGCCGACCCGATGGATGACGATGGCCACGGCACGCACGTGTCGGGCACGATCGGTGCGGTGGGCAACAATGCCATCGGTGTGACCGGTGTGAACTGGCAGGTCTCGATCATGGGGCTCAAGTTCCTCGATGCCGAGGGGAATGGCTACACCAGCAACGCCGTCGCTGCCGTGACCCACGCCACGCGAATGCGCCGCGATTTCGGGGTGAACGTGGTGGCCATCAATGCCAGCTGGGGAGGCGAAACACGGTCGTCCGCGCTTGCCGACGCGATCGCTGCCGCTGGCCGGGCGGGCATCCTGTTCGTGACGGCGGCCGGCAACGAGTCATCCAACAACGACCGCGTCGCCTCCTATCCGGCGAACCAGGCTGACGACGCCGTGATCGCGGTCGCCGCCACGAACCGTTCCAACCGGCTCACGGCGTTTTCCAACTATGGATCCAAGACCGTCGACCTCGCTGCCCCGGGCGCGGCAATCCTCTCAACGGTGCCGGGGGGTGGCTATGCCAGCTTCAGCGGCACATCGATGGCCACGCCATACGTGACTGGCACGGTCGCACTCATGGCGGCAGCGAATCCCAGGGCGACGGCGGCGGAGATTCGGTCAGCACTCTTCTCGACCGTCAAGCCGGTCGCTGCCCTCTCGGGCAAGGTGGCCACGGGCGGTCTGCTCGATGCGGCCGCGGCCGTGCGGGCGATCACAAAGCCGGCGCCGGCGCCGACGCCGGGGCGTGCGGTCATCACCCTCCGGCAAGACGCCGGCGACACGCTGCCGCGTGCCCAGTCGGTGGTGGCGACGACGGGAAGCGTCACGCTCGCGAGCACGATCGGCGATGGACGGCGCGGCCGTCGCGACGTCGATCTCTTTCACCTGAACCTCGTCGCCGGGCAGCAGCTTACGATCGATGTGGCGGCCCGATCACTGGCCACCCC
>QWPO01000143.1 GCA_003669255.1 Planctomycetota bacterium
GCCATCACCGATCGGCAAAAACAGCCCAGATTTTCCAGGCCCCAGGCCTTCGTGGCGGCGGCGAACTGGTCTAGGGCGGATGGGCTGAGCGCGGGATACTCCGCCCCCCGGCGACCGCCGGGCGGAGTCCTCTCATGCGCGTTTTCGTTTCAGCCGGCGAGCCTTCGGGCGACCATCACGCAGCGTTGCTCGTCCGCGCGATCCGGGAGCGGCGGCCGGACGTCGAGGTCGCCGGCCTCGGCGGCCCGCACATGGCGGACGAAGGGGTGGACCTCGTCGCCGACATGACGCAGTTTGCCGTGATGTGGCTCAGTCGGGCGATCCTCAACATTCACCGCTTCATCGACCTCGCCCGCCGCGCCGAGCGGAGCTTTCTCGATGCGAAGCCCGATGTCTGTGTGCTCGTCGATTTCCCAGGCTTTCACTGGTGGCTGGCATGGCGGGCGAAGCGTCACGGGATCCCCGTCGTTTTCTACTGCCCGCCACAGATCTGGGCCTGGGCGAGCTGGCGGGTGAAGAAGATGCGGCGGCTTGTCGACCACGTCCTCTCGGCGCTTCCCTTCGAGCACGACTGGTTCACGGCGCACGGACTGCGGAGCACGCTCGTGGGCCATCCGTTCTTCGACGAACTTGATACCGCGATCATCCGCCATTCCGTTGCGACGACCGTCGCGGAGCCGCTCGTGCTGCTCCTGCCCGGCTCGCGCGGCCAGGAGATCGAGGGCGTGTTGGGCACACTGCTGCAGTCCGCCGCGATCATACGACGCAGCGTTCCCGGTGCCCGGTTTGCGATTGGGGCGCTGCATGACCGGCATGCCCGACGCATCGATGAGATGCTGCGTGCGAACAGGGAGGCATCTGGCCTCGGCATCGAGGTTCACGCGGGCCGCACGCGGAGCCTGATCGGCGAAGCGACCGCTGCAATCGCCTGCTCCGGATCGGTGTCGCTTGAACTTCTGGCGGCGCGAGTGCCGACCGTGATCGTGTACCGCATCAGCGGCTTCGCTTACATCGTGCAGAGCTGGTTTCGCCGCGCGAGATTCATCACGTTGGTGAACCTGCTCGCCTGCCGGGAGCCAATCGGGCCGGTGCAGCCGGTGCTCGTGCCGCCGATCGCCGTGCCGCCGGCCGATCCGGAGGCGGTGTATCCCGAATACCTCGCCGTCAGCGTTCCCGCCGAGCGGTCGGCTGTCCACGTGGTCGAGTGGCTCACCGACGCAGCCCAGCGGCGTCGGACCCTGGAGCGGATCGAGGCGGTGGCTGCCACCGTCGCCCGGCCAGGGTCCGCCGCCCGGGCCGCCGAGGCGGTGCTCGCGATTGCCGGAGGCGGTGCGGTGGTTACCGAGGCGGACCGCCGGGCGGCGTGATTTCCCGGGCGGGCATGTACCATAGGGTCCACGATGCTCTCCGAACCCCAGGCCACCTCCGCCGATCTGCTCTTCGACCTCGCCGGAATCCGGGTTCGCGTGTCGGCCTGGTTCTGGCTGGCAGCAGGCCTGCTCGGCTGGAGCGTCTGCCAGTCGTTCTCGCTCGGAGACCAGCGGCTCCTCGTGCAGATGCTGGTGATCTGGATCAGCGTCGTGTTTGTGTCGATCCTCGTCCACGAGATGGGGCACGCGCTGGCATACCGAAACTTCGGCCAGTCGGCGCACATCGTGCTCTACCACTTCGGTGGCCTGGCGATCCCAGAGATCTGGGGTCGCCCCCACCTCCGGCCGGCCCAGCGGCTGCTCGTGTCTGCGGCCGGCCCACTCGCGCAGCTGGTCCTCGCGGCCCTTATCATCGGACTCTTGAAGGTGAGTGGATACCAGGTCCCTTTTCCGATCCCGGCAGTGGGCTCGCTGCTCGGCTTCTATGAAGGTCGCGGCTACACGTCGCCACTGGTCTACGCGCTGTTCGACTTCCTGCTCTACGTCAACATCTTCTGGCCGCTGCTCAACCTGATCCCGGTGCCGCCGCTCGACGGTGGGCAGATCGTCCGCGAGGGCCTGCTTGCGGCCGGTGTGGCTGACGGGGCCAGGATTGCCGCCATGCTCGGCGTCGTGGCCGGAGGCGTCGTCGCCTGGTGGGGCTATTCGCGGGGCGATCACTTCCTCGGGATCATGTTCGCGATGCTTGCGGCCTCCTGCTTTCAGAGCATCTCCGCGGGCGACACGCCATGGCGGCGGTGGAACTGACCGCCGCGGCAGGAGTCCCGGTCGTGGTGCTCGGCGCGAGCAACGTTTCGCGTGGCCTCGCCCGACTGGCCGCCGTGACCACGGCCCGTGTCTCCGAGCCACTCGACCTGTTTGTGGTTGCCGGTCACGGCCGCTCGTACGGCGTGAATAGCCGTGTGGCGATGCGCCGTCTCCCCTCAATCCTGGCCAGCGGCCTGTGGCGGGCGCTCGAGCGGGAGCGAGGCACGGTGAACGTGGATCGTCAGCCGCTCGCTCTTGTCACCGACATTGGCAACGATTTGCTCTACGGATTTCCTGCGGCGCAGGTGGCGAGGTGGGTGGCCGAGTGTCTCCGGCGGCTCGCGGAGCATGGCGCGAGAACCGTGGTCACGAGGCTACCGCTGGCGAGCGTCGCCGCCGTTGGTCCGGCTCGCTACCGCGTGTTTCGCACCTGCTATGTGCCGGGCTGTCGCCTCACGCTCCCGGCGGTCAAGGAAGCCGTCGCGGATCTTGACGCGAGGGTCGTGGCGCTCGCGGCCGAGCATGGCGCCGCGGTGCTCGACCAGCCGGCTGCCTGGTACGGCCTCGATCCGATCCATGTCCGCCGCAGGCACCTCGTCGATCTGTTTCATGCGGCCGGCGACGCCTGGGGCCTGCCGCAGGGATTGCAACGGGTCGGGATCGGATGGCGGGACTGGGCTTCTCTTGGCTCGCGGGCGGCCGAGGTTCGCTCACTGGCCCGCCGGATCCGCTTCACGCCGCAACCCGTCGTCGCCCGCCGCGACCTGCGGCTGTGGTTGTACTGAAGCGATGCTCGCCGCGTTGACGCATCCAACAAGCCCCGAGCGCGAGCGAGGGGATGACGGCTGGAATCTGGGATGGACGGTCGGCTTCGTCGACCCCGTGCTCGGGGCTGCCCATGCCCCGTCGCCGGACGTTCGCGGCGGGCGTCGTGCCCGCCGCTCGCTGCATGTCCGCTGCGCTTCGCCCTCCGGGCTGCGCTTGCTCCCATAGCCCGGCTCTCGGGGCACGGGCAGCCCCGAGCACTCCCTTTTTCGGTGGCCAGGATGGCACCGCGGGCGTGACCGCACGGCAGGAAGCCGTGCCTCGCGGCTCAGGGCAACCTTTGGCTTGCCCCGCAGCCGCGCAAGCCCGCGGTGGCCAGGATGGCACCGCGGGCGTGTATTCAGAGCACCGGTAGCGACGGCATCGGCTTCGTGGCCGCGGCGGTGGCGGCCAGGTTACCCACGAGCCGCTCGCAGATCGCCTCAAAGTAGGGACGTGAGGCGGGGTCGTCGAAGTTGGCCGCCGTGCGGCCCGCGTCGCCGTGCTCGCGAATCGGAATCTGGATCGGCACCTCACCGAGGAACGGGATGTCGAGTTCCTGCGCCGTCCGCCGGGCACCGCCGGTGCCGAAGATGTCGTACCGCTTCTGCGTGTCGGGGCAGATGAAGAAGCTCATGTTCTCCACCATGCCCAGGAGCGGGATGTTGACCTTCCGGAACATCGCGATCGCCTTGGTGGCGTCGAGCAGGGCGACGTCCTGCGGCGTGCAGACGACGACCGCCCCCGAGAGCGGCAGGGCCTGCGAGAGCGTGAGGGCGACGTCGCCCGTGCCAGGCGGCATGTCGATCACGAGGTAGTCGAGCGGGCCCCAGAGCGTGTCGCGGAGCATCTGCGTGATGGCGCCGTGAAGCATCGGTCCCCGCCAGACGACCGCCTCGCCGGGCGGCACCATGAACCCCATCGACATCACCGGCATCTGCGACCGGCCCACGTCGAGCATCTGCGGCACGATCTTGCCGTTCTCGATCTGCGGGCGGCCCGCCAGGCCCACGAGATGCGGTACGCTCGGCCCGTAGACATCGGCGTCGAGCAGGCCGGTGCGGCTGCCGGCCCGCGCCAGGCCGATGGCGATGCTCGTGGCGATGGTGCTCTTGCCCACGCCCCCCTTGCCTGAGCCGACAGCGATCACGCTCTTGGCTTCGACGCCGAGTTGGCCGAGCTTGAGCGGCGGCCGGTCGTGCGCGGCGATCGTGACCGCGACCTTCGCGATCTGCGGAAACGCGGTGCGGAGACGTTCTTCGATCCGCGCTCGCGTGGCGTTCCAGAGGAGCGCGGAGTGCGTGGTGAGCCCGACCGTCACGGCGATCATCGACGCATCCGCGACGACCGACACGACCTGACCCATCGCCGTCAGCGGTCGGCCCGTCTCGGGGTCGGCGATGTCGGCGAGGATCGCCTTAACGGCGGCGGTGGTGGGTGTGGCGACCATCAGCGTGATGCCGCCATGTTCATGTTGGTGGTCTCTGACACGCCTGCGGAGGGTGCGGCCGCGTGAGGCACGAGGCTCTCGCCTGCCCGTGAGGCCGCGGAGAGCAGGTTTCGGGGCCGGATCGTCACCAGGCCCACGAGCACGAGGCACACGAGCATCGCGACGCCGGCCGAGAGGCCACCGTCGGCCTGGACACCCCGCTTCGTTGTCTTGAAGTACATGGCGGCGATGATGCGGAGATAGTAGGCGGCCGCGATCGCCGCGTTGAGCACGAGCAGCACGGCAAGACCCACGAACCAGGCCCGGCGACTGCCGAGCTCGATCGCGGCGGTGCCGTCAACCTCGAGTGCGGAAATCGCCAAGGCGAGCTTGCCCCAGAAGCCAGGCAGTGGCGGGATGCCGGCGAGCGAGAGCAGAAACACCGCGATCGCGAAGGCAGCCACGGGGTTGGTGCCGGAGAGGCCGTCGAGGTCGTCGACCAGGGTGATCTCCTCGCGTGGCGGCCGCGGACCGCTGCCGCTGGTCCACTCGGGCCAGCGATGCCCCAGGTAGGCGATCGCCCCGAACACCCCGATCGTCGCAATGGCGTAGGTGGCGAGGTAGAAGAGCGTGGCCGCCAGACCGCCGGTCGTGAGCAGTCGGGGCGAGATCGAGGGGGCGGCGGCGGCGGCGATGCCGACGAGCAGGTAGCCAGCATGGGCAATCGACGAGCAGGCCAGCAGCCGCCGGAGGTTCGACTGCCAAAGGGCCATGACGTTGCCCACGGTCATCGTCACCGCGGCGAGCACAACGACGATTCGCCAGAGCAGATCGGGCGAGGCTGCGGGGCCGACGACCGCGAGCAGCCGTGCCAGCACGACGATGCCGGCCACCTTGGGCAGCGTCGAGAGCAGCGCCGCGTTGCCGGGACTCGTGCCCTCGTAGACGTCCGGGGCGTAGAAGTGCATCGGCACGGCGGCCAGGCGGAAGGCGGCGCCCACGACACCCAGGCCGATCGCCAGCGGCAACAGCGCCTGCGCCGTGCGGCCCGTCGACTCGGCTTTGAGACGGGCGGCGATCGCGCCCAGATCGGTCGAGCCACCGATTCCATAGAGGCAGACGAGGGCGTAGAGGAAGATCGCCGAAGCGACGAGCGACAGGAAGAAATATTTCAGGCTCGCCTCCTGACCGCGGGCGTCGGTCCGCTTGAGTCCCAGGAGGATGTAGGTGGGGATCGAGACCAGTTCCAGGCCGGCGAATAGGAGCACGAGGTCGCCAGCCACGCCCACGAGCGACAGGCCCGCCAGCAGGAGCAGAAACGTGCCGGCCTCTTCGCAGGTGCCGCCACGATGCAGCCCCGGCCCGCGGCTCACCGCCGCGGCGAAGAGGTCGCCTGACTGCACGAGACAGAGGAGCAGGCCGAGCGCCAGGACCGTCCAGCGGATGTAGGTCGAGAAGGGGTCGATCGCGATGCCGGCGGAGAAGGCGGCGTCGGCCGCTTGCCCGCGGGTGACACTCATCGCCGCGACGATTCCCGCGGTGGCCACAAGCCAGCCAAACCGCAGGCCGGCGAAGGCGCCGCCGAGGTAGGCCACGAGCGCCGCGAGCACGAGCACGATCTCGGGGGCCACGAGCGAAAAGGTTTCGAGAGACGTGACGTTCATGGAGTGGTGATCCGGGCGACGGTGGCGGTGGTCTCGGCCTGCATCCGGGCGGCGAAGGCGGCCGCTGGGGCGGCGGTGGCCTTACGGACCGCGGGGGCGGCCGGGGCGAGGAATGTGGCCGGGGCGAGGCCGATCCAGAACACGAACACGGCGAGCGGCAGGACGGCACAGAGTTCGTACCAGCGGAGGTCGCAGCGGTCGTGGTCGTTGTCGGCGGCGCCATGGCCAGCATGGCCGTGGGCGGCGTGGCCAGCGTCGTGACCGTGGTCCGAGCCGCGAGGCGGTTCGCGAGATCCGCCAAAGATCGCACGCTCCACCGCCCAGAGCATGTACCAGGCGCCGAGCACCACGCCCGCCACTGCCAAGAGGGCCATCACGAGGTAGGCAAACTGCCAGGCAGGCGACACGCCCGACCAGGCCCGCTGGAAGGATCCCAGCAGGATCATGAACTCGCCCACGAAGCCGTTGAGGCCGGGGAGGCCGATGCTCGAGAAGGTGAAGAGCATGAAGAACACCGAGAGCCACGGCGCCTTCGAGGCGATGCCGCCAAGGCTGGCGATGTTGCGGGTGTGAAACCGCTCGTAGATCATGCCGACCAGCGCGAACAAGCCCGCCGACGAGAGGCCGTGGTTGACGAGCTGGAGGTTGGCACCCTCGGTGGCCACCGGCGTCAGCGCGAACAGGCCCATCACGATGTAGCCCATGTGGCTCACCGACGAGTAGGCGATCAGCCGCTTGAGGTCAGTCTGCACCAGCGCCACGAGCGCCCCGTAGACGATCCCCGCCACGCCCAGGCCGAAGAGCCATGGGGCCGCGACGGCCGTGGCCTCCGGGAGCATCGGCATCGAGAACCGCAGGAAGCCGTAGATGCCAAGCTTGAGCAGCACGCCGGCGAGATCGACCGAGCCGCCCGTGGGCGCCTCGACGTGCGCCAGCGGCAGCCAGGTGTGGAGCGGCACGATCGGCACCTTCACCGCGAAGCCCGCGAGCAGGGCCAGAAACACGACCATCTGGAGCCAGCCCCCGTCGGCCGTCATCGGCAGCGGATGAATCTTCGTGCCGTCGACGAGCGACTCGATGTCGAAGGTGACCACGTTGGCGTGCGCCGCGTGCCAGAGCACAATCGTGAGCAGGCCGAGGAAGGTGAGCACGCTCCCAGTGAGCGTGTAGATGAAAAACTTTACGGCCGCCTTACGCCGCTCGTCGTGGCCCCAGATGCCGATCAGGAAGAAGAGCGGCACAAGCGTGAATTCGAAGAACACGTAGAACAGGATCACGTCGCGGGCCGCGAACACCCCGAGCATCGCCGCCTCGAGCACGAGCAGCAGCACGTAGAAACCGACCGGCCGGTCCTTGATGGCCTCCCAACTGACAAACACCGCCGTCACCGAGAGCAGCGCGGCGAGTCCGAACATCCAGAGCGAGAGGCCGTCGAGGCCGAGCGAGAACCGGACGTCGAAGATCCCCTCCGTGAGCCAGGGAAACTCGACGAGACCGTAGGGCAGACCAGACGCCGTGGCGGGGTCAGCCAGGTAACGAACGATGAACCAGGCGGTCAGTGCGAGAGTGACAAGCGTCGTGACCGCCGCGCTCTGCCGCACCGCGGACACGCCGCGGGATCCAATGAGCCAGGCGATGACGGCGCCGACGAGCGGGGCCGCGATCGTGAGGAGCAGGTGCGACGAGGGGCTGAAGCCGTTCATGCGTGTGTGAGGAGTTCCTTCTAGCCCATGGCCCGAGCGACGAGGGCGAGCACGATCAGGAGCGTGCCGATCACGCCGGCCAGGGCGTATCGCTGCATCAGCCCCGACTGGAGATGGCGGACGACGGTGCCGAGACCGGCCGGAACGCGGGCGATGGCATCGACGAGCCCGTCAATCACACGGCGATCGATCAGCGCGGCGAGCGTGGCGATCAGTTCCAGCGGCTTGACGATCAGGGCGGAGTAGATCTGGTCGAAGAAGAACCGGTTGGCAAACAGCGTCTCGAGCGGCCCAAGGAAACGCTCCATCTGCGGCCCATCGCTCCGGCGGCCGAGGTGACCCAGGGCCGCGACCACGATGCCGATGGCGGCAGCGAGCGTGCCCTGGATGGCCAGGTCCCAGTGGAAGGCCGGGGGCGTGGCGGTCGAGGCGACGCTCGGGGCGGTGAACGAGGGCGTGGAGGCGAGGAAGGAGGCGAGCGAGTGCGTGCTGAACAGCCACCAGCCGCTCACCGCCGACAGGGCCGCGAGGATCACCAGCGGGATCGTCATCGACGGCGGCGATTCGTGGGCATGGTGGCCCGCTTCTTCCGGCACACGCGTCGGCCCGGTGAACGTCATGAACACGGCGCGGAACGTGTAGAAGGCGGTGAGCGCCGCGGTGACGAGCGACATCCAAAAAAGGATTCGCCATGTCGCAGGGGTGTTGAGCGCGTCGAGCGCCGAGCCCCGCGCACCGCCGGCGAGCTGGGCGGCGTCGGGCGTGACGCTTGCCGTGTGGAAGGCCAGGTGGAAGGTTGCCGCGGCATTTGCGTGGCCACCCGCAGGGGCAGCTTCGAGGTGCTCGCCGTGGGCGTCGGGCCAGCCGCGGGAGTGGAGCGAGGCGAGGATCTCGTCCTTGCTGAAGAAGCCGGCGAAGGGGGCCACGCCCGCCAGCGCCAGCGATCCGACCAGGAACGTGGCGGCGGTGATCGGCATGATCCGCCGGAGCCCGCCGAACCGCCGCATGTCGATCACGCCCCCCATGGAGTGCATCACCGATCCGGCCCCCATGAACAGCAGCGCTTTGAAGAAGGCATGGGTGACGAGATGGAAGATCGCGGCGGTGAAGCCGAGCAGTGTGCCGGTGCCGAGGCTTGCGAACATGTAGCCGAGTTGGCTGATGGTCGAGTAGGCGAGTACCCGCTTGAGGTCGTTCTGCACGGTGCCGATCAGCGCGGCAACGAGCGCCGTGGTCGCTCCCACGATCGACACGAGCGTGAGGGCTCCGGGGCAGGCCTCGAAGAGCGGCGCGGTGCGGGCCACAAGATAGATGCCGGCGGTCACCATCGTGGCGGCGTGGATGAGCGAACTGGCGGGCGTGGGCCCTTCCATCGCGTCGGGCAGCCAGACGTGCAGCGGCAGCTGCGCGCTCTTGCCGCAGGCAGCCAGGAGGAACAAAAGACAGATGGCAGTGCCCACCGCTCCGCCCACGTAGGCGGAGGCGTCGGCAAGCCGCGTCGCCCCGAGGATGCCTGGCATCAGCGTGCCGTCGGCAAGGGTGGTGTCGTGGAAGTTAAGCGTGCCGTAGGTCATCCAGAGCAGGAACGTGGCCACGGCCAGGCCGAAGTCGCCGATGCGGTTGACGAGAAACGCCTTCTTCGCCGCTTTTGCCGCCTCGGGCTTCGTGAACCAGAAGCCGATCAGCAGGTAGCTACAGGCGCCCACTGCCTCCCAGAAGACGTAGACCAGCAGAAAGTTGCTGGCCGCCACGAGCATCGACATTGAGAACACGAACGCCGAAACCAGCGCGAAGAACCGCGGATAGCCGGGGTCGCCGTGCATGTAGCCGATCGAATAGATCGCCACGAGCAGGCCGACACCGGTGATGATCACCAGGAGCGTGGCGGTGAGCGGGTCGAGCCGCAGAGCCACCGGGATCGAAAACAACTGTGCGGCGGAGCCCGCGTCGCCGGCCGCTGCGGCGTCGCCGACGACCGCCCACTCCCAGAGCGTGGTCACCATCTCCACGGGCTTGGCTGCGTGGTCGTGGCCGGTCGTGCCAACGCCGACCTCTCGGGCCATGCCGAAGAGCAGCATCACAGCGACCACAAACGCCGCCGCGATGCCGGCAACCGCGGGCAGGTGAGCGCGAGCGCCGAGCACGCGGCCGAGCGCGACCGTGAGGATCGCTCCCACAAGGGGCAGGAGCGGCACCAGTACGAGGAGCGTCGAGGGAGAGAGAGCGTTCATGGGGCGGCCGGTGGAGGCGTTGGGTCAGACGTGCTCGCGCTCGTGAAGAGCGTCTTCGTCGGCAGCGGGTTCGACGCCGGCGGGGGCGAGCTTCGGGAACTTTGGCGGCACGGTGTCGATGGCGGGCAACTCCCGGTCGATCGTCCTCGGCAGGTTTGATTCACGGAGCGACTGCCAGGCCGCCGAGTCGAGCCGGCCTGTTCGGGCGAAGGCTTGGAGTACGAAGACCAGTGCCACGGCCGCCTCACACGCGGCGACGGTGAGCACGAAGATCACGAGCACGTGTCCACCCCAGTCGCCGTGGTGACGGCTCCACGAGACGAGGCTTACCGAGATGCCCTGGAGCATCAGTTCCGCGCACAGGAACATCACGATCAGATTGCGACGGGCGAGGATGCCGACCAGCCCGAGCGCGAACAGGATCGCGCCGACGACGAGTCCGTCGATCACCAGTGCGGACGGTGCGACAGTGTTCGCAAGGAGGTTCATGGCACGGCCCTCCGGGCGGCAGCGGGTTCGGCGTCGGCCGCCCCCCGGGAGACGATCGCGATCGAGCCGATGAGAGCGGCGAGTAGGAGCACGCCGGCGACCTCGACGGCGAGCAGGTGGCGGCCGAAGAGTTCGCCCCCCAGTCGGGCCACGTGGTTGTCGGCGAGCATGTCGATGCCAGTCGCGGCTGCGGCCGGCGGTTCCGTGGTGGCCGAATCAGCGAGCAGCGCCGCTTTCGTGCCACCCATCAGGCAGCAGGCCGGAGGCTCGGCTGTGAGCCGGCCGATCGAAAGCGACAGGATGCCGAGGAGCACCGCACCGGCGACCGCGGCGAGCAGTGGTTCGGTCGAGACGCGGTCGTAGGGGGCAAGGCCGGCGGGCTGGGCGAGCATGAGCACGAACAGGAACATCACCAGGATCGCGCCGGCGTAGACCACGATCGTGGCCACGCCGAGAAACTGACCGCCGAGGACGAGCAGCACGCCAGAGACGCCGGCGAGCGCCATCGCAAACCAGATCGCCGCATAGACCGGCGACCGGGAAACAACCGTTGCGGCTCCTGAGATCACGGCCACGAGGGCCACGGTGAGGAACACGGCCTCCTCGCCGACGCTGCCGAGTCGGTGGCCGGTGGCAAGAAAACCGGCCAGGGCCACGATCCCGAGAAGCCAGCCCAGCCAGCGGGCAGTCCGATCCGCGGCGCCACTGCGACCGCTGGGAAGGAGCAACCAGAGGCTCGCCGCGGCGGCGGTGATGCCGCCGGCGAGCAGCGTGCCCGGTGAGATCGACGGCAGGATCGAGGCGATCACGGCGTGCACCCCATGGTGGTCGATTTCATCGGCTCGGCGTCCTTCGTCATGTCGTAGACGCTCAGCAACTTCTCTTTGTCAAAGATCATTTCCTCGCGGCTCTTGCCAGTGAGGTCGAGGAGGCTCGTCAGTTCGATCGCATCAACCGGACAGGCCTCTTCGCACATCCCGCAAAAGATGCAGCGGAGCTCGTCGATGTGGAAGCTCTCGGGATACTTCTCGCGGTCGGGCCAGGGGCTCTCGGCGGCCACGATGTCGATGCAGTGGGCGGGGCAGGCAGTGGCGCACAGGAAGCAGGCCACGCACTTCACGCGGCCTTCCGCATCGCGGTTGAGCCGGTGCACGCCGCGGTAGATCAGCGGGTTGCCCACCTTCGGCCGCTGTTCAGGGAAACTCACCGTGACCTTTGGGCTGACGAGGTGGCGGGCCGTCGTGGCGAGGCCGCTTACGAACAGGGGAAGGTAGAGCCGCTCGGAGAGGCCGAGGGGCTTTTCTTCGAGCCAGGTGATTGAGGGGTCGTTGGGCTTCATGGAATCAGGCCTCCACCAGATCGTGCGGCCGCGAACCGAGCACGTGCTCTGCGTCGAGCGGACCGGGCGTGCGGATCGGCGTGTTGTCGGTGCCGGAGGGCGTGAGCATGCCGGCGGCGATCCAGCCGAGGAAGAAGACCACCCACGGCACCGCGATGGCCGCAGTCTTGGCCCAGCCCTCACCGAGCGCCGTTACCAACTGCGGCCGAAACTCCTCAACAGCGGCCACCGTGACGAGATTGGCAAGGCCAAGCGGCAGCATCACCTTCCAGGCCAGGTTCATCAGCTGATCAAAGCGGAATCGCGGCCAGCTCCAGCGGACGAGCATGAAGAACAGAATCACTCCAAAAATCTTGGCCGAAAGAACCGCAAACCGGATCAGGGCGACCAACCATGTCTCGACAGGACCAGAGCCGGTGACGCCCCAGAGGTGCCAGCCACCGAGAAACATGATCACGATCAGGAAGGCCGCCGTGACCATGTGAAGAAACTCGGACACGAGAAAGAGCAGGAGTTTGATGCCCGAATACTCGGTGTGATAGCCGCCGACGAGTTCCTGCTCGGCCTCGGGTAGGTCGAACGGGAGTCGCGCCGCCTCGGCGAAACTCGCGATCAGGAAGACGATGAAACCGAGCGGCTGGGCGAAGGCGTACCACACGCCGCTCGATGCCTGGGCGTTCATGATGGTGTCGAGTTTGAGGGAGCCGGCGGCGAGCACAACACCGAGCAGGCCGAGGCCGAGCGGGATCTCGTAGGCGACAAGCTGGGCGCTGGAGCGGAGGCCGCCGAGGAAGCCGTA
>QWPO01000165.1 GCA_003669255.1 Planctomycetota bacterium
AGCTGCGGAATCGCCAGGCCGTAGTACTCGCCGCTGTTCCAGTCCGTCGGGCCGGGGTTCGTTTCCCAGCCGAGCGACATGGCCAGCGGGAAGTCTTCGCCGTAGAGCAGGTCCGTCCGGTAGCCAATGCCGTTGGAGCCATCGGTGGGGAGCGTCCGCTCGGCGATGAAGTAGACCTGATTCATCATCGCTTCGTTGGCACGATCGACGGCGTTGTAGGGGCCGTTGAACTTGCTGGGCGGCACGCCGAAGTTGCCGACGAAGCCGCCGTTGAGCCAGCCAGAGATGCCGCCACGGTCCCCCTCGCCAAACAGGAACCAGTCCTGGCCGGAGGGGATCATGCCGGTCATCACGTCATCGGTGAGCACCGGATCGAACGACTCGAACGAGCCGACCTGGCCCGGTCGCCCGACGAATCCCTCCTCCTGGGCCACCGCCCACGAGGTTACGACCATCCCGATCACCGCCACCGCTGCCGCTGCGCCGCCACGCATAGACACTTCTCCCGGTTAAATTCCCGAGGTGTCATCGGCCGGAGATTCGGCACGACCGTTGGCGGACGCACGACCCGCAGGAAGGTCACAGCCGGTCATCCTCGCCCCTGCGACCCGCAGATCTTGCCACGCCTGCCGCCGTCGCGGGGGCTGACGGGCTACGGCCCGCAGAGAAGGTGCTGCCGGAAACTCGCAGCCTCAGCCGTGGGCCGTCTCGTCGGACCGGGCTGCCTCGACCATCCGACGGTAGATCGCGATGGCGGCTGCTGCTGAGCGGATGGCCGCTGAGAAGTCGCCGGTGGCAACCGGCTTTCGAGCCTCTGCCGCGGCCTCGAGCAGTCGGTCGCGGTCGCGGCTCGAGAGGCCGTCGGCCGCCGACTCGACGCTGGTGATGATGCCCTCGAGGAGCTGCGCCGAAGCCGCACAGCCATAGGTGCGGTAGGGGCCACTACCGAGTTTTGCCCCCGGTCGGAGCACACGGACGTCATCGCCCGCAGGAGCGATCGAGCCGAGGAATGCCGCGAGCAGCGATCCCAGAAAGACCAGGCCCATCACGACCGAGACGGCGAATGCCAGCGCCTGGGTGAGGCCATCGCCAAGGCTTGCTTTTGCTCCATACGCAACGAGCGCCACAAGGAGGCTCGCGGCGGCGGTGGCCAGGAGCCCCCAGGGCACGGGCGGGCGATCCGTGGCCGCCGGCGTCTCTTCAGAAAGCGGCCATGAAGTGGGATCGGCACTGGTGCGCGATGCCTCGTTCTCGCCTGCCCGGGCAACGATCACCGTGACGTTGTCCGGGGCTCCCCGCACCAGTGAGAGCCCCACGAGCGCGGCCGCCGCGTCTGCGGCAGACAGGCTGCCCGCCAGCAGGCCGATCTCCTCGTCGGCGACCTGCCCCGAGAGGCCGTCGCTGCAGAGCAGAAACACATCGCCCGCCTCCACCGGAAACGGACCCTCGACGTCGACCTTCACCTGCGGGTGGGGGCCCAGCGAGCGGGTGATGATGTTTTTGGGGATCGCATCCTCGACTCCCGCGGGCCGATGCGCCTCCATCTCCCAGGCCAGGGAATGGTCGCATGAGAGTTGATCGATCGTGGTTCCCCGGATGCGGTAGGCACGGCTGTCACCGACGTGACCGACAAGGGCGCCGCGGGGGACGAGCGCGAGGGCCGTGCACGTGGTTCCCATGCCCTTCATGTCGAAGGCGTTTTCACCCCGCGCATGAATCTCCGCGTTGGCCTGCTCGATGCTCAGTTTGAGTGCCAGTGGCGGCGAGCGAGCGGCGGTTTTCTCGTAGGCGAGCGGCACGTGTTCAACAGCCAGGGCACTGGCCATCTCGCCCGCGGCGTGGGCACCCATGCCGTCCGCTACTACAAACAGCCAGCCGCGGCGGCGATACTGCTCCGTGCCCCAGGGTGGGAGCACGGCCTTGGAGTCTTGATTGTTCGCCCGCCTGCGACCGATGTCGGTCAGGTCGCAGTAGTCGAGGGTGGTGCCAGATCCCACGCGTCGAACCCCGGGAAAGCGGGAGGTTGGGGCAAGGAAAGGAAAGAACCGGAAGTCTAGCCAGCCGGCGGCCTCGTCGCGACCTGGCGTCGGCCGGGCAACCTGGGCAAGTGCTGCCGATCTGGCGGCGGCCGCGGTCGCCGCCTATCGTCCGCCCCCATGCGTCGAGTCCTTTTTCTTGCCGTCGCCGCCTCCATCGTCGCCTCGCCGGGCTGTGTGCAGCGGCGGATGACGATCCGTTCCAATCCGCCCGGGGCGCTTGTCTACGTCGATGACTACCAGCTTGGCACCACGCCGGTGTCGCACGACTTCGTCTATTACGGCACGCGGAAGATCAGGCTCGTGAAGGACGGCTACGAGACGTTGACCGTCCGGCAGCCCTTTCCAGTTCCGTGGTACGAGATCTTCCCGCTCGACTTCGTCACGGAGAACCTCATTCCTTGGGAGGTCCGCGACGAGCGCGTGGTCGAACTCGCGATGCAGCCCGCGGCCTCAACGCCGCCCGAACTCGTCGTGTCTCGCGCGGAGCAGGTGCGGCTCGCCGCGGGCAGCCTGCCTCCCGTGGCGCCCCAGGTGGTTGTTCAGCCCGCACCGGTCGCCCAGCCGGTGCCGGCGCCGCCCCCCGCGCTGCCACCGATCCAGCAATACGCGCCGCAGCCACTGCCGGCCCCGGCCCAGCAACCGCTGGTGCTGCCGCCTCCGCAGGGGATGCAAGGACTCCAGCCGCCCATGCGGAACGCGCCGTCACAGGGCATCCCGTCGCTCGGCGTGCCATAATCGCGGCATGCCGCACGACGACCTTCCTGCTCGCTCTCCTGCCCGCGATGCCGTCGAGGCCCGCAAGCTCGACCGATTCCGGTGCATGCTCCGTGAGATGCTGCCGCGGAACGGCTTCTATGCCGCCAAGCTCTCGCGCGTGGCCGACCCGCACGGCATCAGGTCTCTCGCCGACCTCGCCGACTGGCCCTTCACCTTCAAGGAGGAACTCGTCGAGGCCGCGGCGGCCACCGGTCGGCCCGGCAACCTCACGTTTGGACCGGAACGCTACACACGCTACCACCAGACGAGCGGCACGCACGGCCGGCCGCTGCCGGTCTACGACACGGCCGATGATTGGGCATGGTGGATGACGTGCTGGCGGACGATTCTCGACCGCGGTGGCGTGGCGGCTGGTGACCGGGTTGTCGTCGCCTCGTCGTTCGGGCCCTACGTCGGTTTCTGGAGCGGCTTCGATGCGGTGATCGCCCGGGGAGCGATGGCAATCCCGACCGGCGGCATGACGAGCCTGGCGAGGCTGGAACTGATCCGCACGCTGTGCGGCAGCGTGCTTCTTGCGACTCCGAGCTACGCGTTGCATCTCGCCGAGGTGGCGGCTGAAGCAAAGATTGACGCCGCCGCGCTCGGCGTGCGGTTGGTGATCGTCGCCGGAGAGCCCGGGGGCTCCGTGGCTGCCACACGGTCGCGGATTGCGACTGCCTGGGCTGCCGACGTTCTCGATCATGCCGGCGCCACGGAGGTCGGTCCCTGGGGTGTGGGCGATCATCACGGCGACGGCCTGGACGTGATCGAGGAGTGGTTTCACCCCGAGTTCCTCGCACTCGAGACCGGCGCTGCCGCTGAGCCGGGGCAACTCGCTGAACTGGTACTCACCACGCTCGGCCGGTGCGGGGCTCCGGTGATCCGCTATCGGACCGGCGACGTCGTGAGGCCCGTCTGGGCCTCGGCAGCCGATGTCGAGGCCGGTGCCTGCCCGTGGGCCCGGCTCGATGGCGGCATCCTCGGCCGCACGGACGACATGCTGGTGATCCGGGGCGTCAACGTGTTTCCGCAGGCCATCGACGAGCTCGTTCGCGGCTTTCCGGAGGTCGTCGAGCACAGGCTCACGGCCACGACCCGCGAGAGCCTCGACGAACTCGCGCTCGACATCGAGGATCGGCTCGACGATCCTGGCCGCGTCGCCCGCGAGTTGAAGATTCGACTTGGACTTCGCGTCGACGTGAGGACCGTGTCGATCGGCAGCCTCCCTCGTTTCGAAGGCAAGGGGAGGCGGTTCGTCGATCGGAGACGCCAGCCCGGAGGTGACGCATGACATCGAACCAGCCGGTGCCGACGGCGATCCGTCGGGCCGCCGCCGGCGGCAACGCCATCGAAATCGACTGGAACGATGGCTCGACGGCCTGCTACACCGCGAAACTGCTCCGCGACGCCTGCCCGTGCGCCACCTGCCGGGAGAAGCGGACGGACCCACAGCCGGCACCGATGCTGCAGGTGTTGCGCCCGGAGGAACTGGTGCCGCTGGCGGTGACGGGCATGACGCCCGTGGGGCAGTACGCCTACTCGATCGGCTTCTCCGACGGCCACGACACGGGCATCTACACGCTCGAGTATCTCCGCGAGCTGGGATTCGAGAAGTCGTAGCCGTAGCGCAGGTTTTCAACCTGCGGTAGTCGGCACAGGTTGAAAACCTGTGCTACGCGAGCCCGCAGGCGGCGGCGTTCACCACCGCGGCAATCCGCACTGCGTCGTGACAGGCATCTTCGCTCGCCCCGAGGTGGAGCAGGCTCGCCTCGTGATTCTTGATGCAGAGTTCGCAGCCGGCGAGCGCCGCGCAGCCGAGGCTCATCAGTTCGAAGTCGAGCTTCGACGTGGCCGGCTGGGCCATCCGGCTCATCCGCAGCCGTGGGGAACGGGCCTCGTAGCTCTCCTTGCCCAGCATGTGACGAAACCGATAGTAGACGGTGTTCATCGCCATCAGGCCGGCGGCGGCCACCGCGTCGGAGAGCATGGAGGAGGCCGCGTCGCCGAGGCCCGCACGCATGTCCGCTTCCAGGGCTTCGGTGAGCGGCTGGCAGCGGACGAATCGGGCCGCCGCCAGCGCGATCCCCAGGGCCTGGGCCGGCTGGAGGTTTTCGCCAGTCAGGACGGCCCCCACATTGAGGCGAATATCTTTGAGGTCGTCCGGCAGGGTGTCGCGAATGGCGTCGGTGGCGGGCGTGGGGATCGGCATGGCAGGATTCCGGAACCTCAAGGGAACGAAGTCGAAAGAAGCCCGGAGATTGTAGCCGTTCGTTGAACGCAGGCCGCCAAGAATGCTACCTTCGGGAGATTTTTTGCCCGCCCCGCAGAGCCGTTCCATGCCACGTCGAGACGACCTGCACACCATTCTCCTGATCGGGTCCGGCCCCATCGTCATCGGCCAGGCCTGCGAGTTCGACTATTCCGGCACCCAGGCCTGCAAGGCCCTCCGCGAGGACGGCTACCGGGTGGTGCTGGTCAACTCGAACCCGGCCACGATCATGACTGATCCGGGCACAGCTGACCGCACCTACATCGAGCCGCTCACCTGGCAGATGCTCGAGAAGGTGATCGAGATCGAGAAGCCCGACGCCGTGCTCCCGACGCTCGGTGGCCAGACGGCGCTCAACCTGGCGATGGAACTCGTGAAGCACGGCGTGCTCGACAAGCACGGCGTGGAGATGATCGGCGCCAAGGCGGAGGCGATTCGCCGCGGCGAGGACCGCGAGATCTTCAAGGCCACGATGCACAAGATCGGGCTGGAGACCTGCCGGGGCCGGATCGTGAGGAGTTTGGCGGAGGCTCGCGAGGTGCTCGGTGAGATTGGGCTGCCGGCGGTGATCCGACCGAGCTTCACGCTCGGCGGTTCGGGCTCGGGCGTGGCCTACAACCGCGAGGAGTTCGACACAAAGATCCAGCGGGGCCTCGACCTCTCGCCGGTGGGCGAGGTGCTCGTCGAGGAATCGATCCTCGGCTGGAAGGAATACGAGATGGAGGTGATGCGCGACGTCGACGACAACGCCGTCGTGATCTGCTCCATCGAGAACTTCGATGCGTGCGGCGTGCATACGGGCGACTCGATCACCGTCGCCCCGGCGATGACGCTTACCGACAAGCAGTACCAGCGGATGCGCGACGCCAGCTTCGCCGTGATTCGGGCGATCGGCGTCGAGACCGGCGGTTCCAACATCCAGTTCGCCGTCGACCCCGGGACGGGCCGGATGATCGTGATCGAGATGAACCCGCGGGTGAGCCGATCCAGCGCGCTGGCCAGCAAGGCGACGGGCTTCCCGATCGCAAAGATCGCCGCCAAGCTCGCGGTCGGCTGGCGGCTCCACGAACTTGCCAACGACATCACCCGCAAGACGAAGGCCTGCTTCGAGCCTTCGATCGACTACGTCGTCGTCAAGGTGCCGCGGTTTGCCTTCGAGAAGTTTCCCGAGGCCGACAGCCGGCTGACCACGCAGATGAAGAGCGTGGGCGAGACGATGGCGATCGGCCGCACCTTCAAAGAGGCCTTTCAGAAGGCACTCCGCGGCTTGGAGGTGGGGTCGTTCGGCTTCGGCTGCGACGCCAAGGACCTCTGGGGCACGCCCGCCGAGCCGTCGATCGATGACATCCGGGCCAAGATCGCCACGCCCGACCCGGATCGCGTCTGGTACCTGCGGTACGCGATCAAGGCGGGGCTCACCGTGAACGAGATCAACGAGATCACGGCGATCGACCGCTGGTTCCTCGACCAGCTCCAGCAGATCGTCGAGATCGAGAGCCTGCTGCGGACGGTCGGGGCACTTGCCGCGGTTGACGACGGCACGCTCCGGATGGCGAAGCAGGCCGGCTTTTCCGACCGGCAGTTGGCCACGCTGCTCGGTTCGTCGGAGCTCGAAGTCCGCGCGGAGCGGAAGCGCCGCGGGATCGTCGCCACCTACAAGGCGGTCGACACCTGTGCGGCCGAGTTCGAGGCCCAGACGCCCTACTACTATTCGACCTGGGAAGATGAGGACGAAACGCGGCCCAAGGAGCCCGGCCGGAAACGGGTGATGATCCTCGGCGGTGGGCCCAACCGGATCGGGCAGGGAATCGAGTTTGACTACTGCTGCTGCCACGCGAGCTTCGCACTCCGCGAGATGGGCATCGAGAGCGTGATGGTCAACTCGAATCCCGAGACGGTGAGCACCGACTACGACACGAGCGACATGCTCTTCTTCGAGCCACTCACCTGTGAGGACGTGCTCAACATCGCCGATCGGATTGAGCCCGATGGCGTGATTGTGCAGCTCGGTGGGCAGACGCCGCTGAACCTCGCCCGAGCTTTATCCGCCGCCGGCCTCCCGATCATCGGCACGACCGTCGACACGATCGAGATGGCTGAAGACCGGGAGAAGTTTCGCGATCTCCTCGATCGGCTCGGCCTCAAGCAGCCCGACAGCGGCATCGCGCGGACGCTCGAGCAGGCCCGCCGTGAGGTGGCCCGGATCGGTTATCCAAGCCTCGTGCGGCCCAGCTTCGTGCTCGGCGGCCGGGCGATGGAGATTTGCTACGACCAGTCACAGTTCGAGCGGTACGTGGCCGAGGCCTTTGCCGTGGCCCAGGGGCAGCCGGTGCTCATCGACCGGTTCCTCGAGGACGCGATCGAGGTGGACGTCGACTGCATCGCCGACGGGAAGGACGTGATTGTGGCCGGCGTGATGGAGCACATTGAGGAGGCCGGCGTGCACTCCGGTGACTCCGCCTGCTGCATTCCACCTCACAGCCTGTCGCCCGAGATGATCGCCGAGATCAAGGAAGCCGCCACGAGCCTCGCGAGGAGTCTCGGTGTGGTCGGCCTGATGAACGTGCAGTTCGCGGTGAAGAAGGAGGCCGGCGAGGACGGTACCAGCGGCCAGGCGCTCTATGTGATCGAAGTGAATCCCCGAGCCAGCCGCACCGTGCCGTTCGTGGCCAAGGCCACGGGCCTGCCGGTGGCGAAGGTTGCCGTGAAGGTGATGGCGGGCACGAGCCTCGCGGAGCAGGGGATCACCGCGGATCCGGTGCCGGCCCATGTGAGCGTGAAGGAGAGCGTGTTCCCGTTCGTGAAGTTTGCTGGGGTCGACATCGCACTTGGCCCGGAGATGCGGAGCACGGGCGAGGTCATGGGCGTGAGCGACACCTTTGCAATGGCCTTCGCCAAGAGCCAGATCGCCGCCGGCATTCTCCTCCCCGAGAAAGGGCGGATTTTCCTGAGTGTGGCGAGCGTTCAAGCCAAGGAGTCGATGAAGGGCCTCGCACGGCGGCTCATTGCCCTCGGTTTCGAACTGATCGCGACGTCGGGCACGGCCCGTGAACTCGCCGCCGCCGGGATCCCGGTGGAGGTGGTGAAGAAGCTGCAGGAAGGCCATCCCAACCTGATCGACCACCTCATCGATGGCCGCGTGCAGCTGATCTTCAATACGCCCCGCGGCAAGGGCGCCCGCACCGACGAGGGCCGCATCCGCGCCGCCAGCGTGCTCTACGGCGTGCCCTGCATCACCACGCTCCCCGCCGCGGAGGCCTGCGTGCGGGCCATGGAGGGGATGCGGAAGGCGCCACTTGCCGTGCAGCCGATCCAGGATCGCTTTCGCGAGCCGATCGCTTCCCGCTGACCCCGTATCGCGGTTTCCAACCTGCGTGTCGTCCGTAGCACAGGTTTCCAACCTGTGTCTTTCCATCCCCGCTCGGAGCTGCCCACGCCCCGTCGCCGGACGTTCGCTGCGGCCCTCCTGGGCCTTCGCTCACTCGATGCTGACTTCGCTTCGCCGGGCACCGATCCGCCGCAGGCGGATTGGTCGTGGCTGCGCTCGTCAGCAACGCCGGCTCTCGAGGCACGGGCAGCCCCTCGCTCGATGTGATTTCGGGAAGCCCAATCGCGGACGCGATGGGGGCACGCCGGGGATGCCGCGCCGCTGGAGGGGAGGGGGGGGCACCCCTCCGCAGCGCCGTTTCGTCCCTAAATCTGCCCGTTTCGTCCCAAGCGCGCCCGATTCGTCCCTGCCTGTGCCCGATTCGTCACATTTCTCAAAACGGCCGTTGACACCCTCGCGAATCACGGTTGAATGCATTTACAACTTTGTTCCAGATACGTTTCCACATGTGGAGGCAGCTATGCGACGGATCCTGAATCACACCTTCATTCTCTCGCTCGTGCTCATGAGTGCCTTTGCGGTCGCCTCGGCTCGGGCGGACGTGATTCTTTACAACAACTGGCAGTCGCAGGCCGGGCAGCAGCAGTTTGCCGGAAGCGGGAACTGGTTTGCGCAGTCGTTCACGACGGGCTCGGCCGGTGCCAACCTCAACGACGTCTCGCTGATGGTGCGGAACGAGAGCGGTTTGGCTGGCTCGATCGCCGTTGAGATTTACTCTTCTACGGGCGGCAATACTCCGAACGCGTCTCTTTATACGGTCACGGCAGGGGCGACGATCCCAGCCTTCTACGACTCCAACTCGGGAAATAACCCAACTGACGTGAAGGAGTCGTTCTTTCACAACCTGAACTTCGACCTAGACCCAGCCACTCAATACTTTGTCGTTGTGAAGAACCTCGGCTCTGCAAACATCGGCATCAAGTATCCGAACGTCGCTCCCGTCACCGACGTCTCGCCGACGCCGACCTACTACGACCTGATTACGAACAACTCGGGGGCCAGTTGGAACAACGGCGCTCCCACGACGGGCGGGTACGGTGTGTACGTCACGGCCACGGCTGTGCCGGAGCCGGCCACGCTCGGACTGCTTGCCACTGCGGCTGTGACGGCCGGTGGATTGCTCCGCCTTCGCCGACGGACATCGCGGAAGCAGTCGGCCTGAAGTTGGTCGAGCCAAGCCGCTCGTCCATCCCGAAAACGAAATCCGGCCGAGGGGAGCGAGTCCCCTCGGCCGGTGTCGTTTCGGTCGCTCGAGTCAGTATCGCGCTCAGGTAGCGACAGCTGGCTTCTTGAGGAAGCTGACGATGACGGGCAGCAGGGCCCCGACGATCGCCGACAAGACGCCGGTGCCGGCGTAGTTGGCGTCGCCACCACCAATCAGCCCGCCGAGGGCGGGGACTAGCATCGGCAGCACCTTCCCTCCAAGACCGCCGCCCGCGATGCCGAGCACCGTGTTGAGCATCGGGCTGAGGTTCCGGTTCTTGAGCAGCGCTCCGACGATGTTGCCACCGGCACCGCCGGCGATGAGGCTCACAATCCAGCTGATGATTTGGGGATCCATGGTTGTTCGACTTTCCTGAACGAGGTCTCTGGTCTGCCGGGCCCTCCGTTGGCCTCGGCTGTCGAGAGATGAGTTGCCGCGTCGGTTTCGTGTGTCACGCCCGAAACAGAGAAATACCTACGGCTGCCCGGACCCGGTGACGGTCGTAACGATAGGCATGGTTGCGCGGCCCCAATCGTGCGTGATGGTTGCGGGACCGTCCTGCGGGTAGAGTCGTTCGCACGCATGAGCACCGACCTTTTTCCAAACGTCCCCGCCCCGCCGCGTCCGCTGCCCGCTCCGCTGGCTGACGAGCCCGCCCGGTTCACCGCGCGGACGCTTGAGGGGCTTGAGTGGGTGCTGGCCCAAGAGCTCGAGGCAATCGGGGCTCATGACCTGCGAGTCGGCCGGCGAACGATCGAGTTTTCGGCGGCGTTGGGGCATGAACGCGAGACGCTCTATCGCGCGGTGCTCGAATCGCGGACGGCGATCCGCGTGCTCGAACCGCTCGGTCGCTTCACCGTCGATTCTCCCGAGTCGCTCTACCGGGCGATGCAGGAGGTTGATTGGACCGAGCAGCTGAAAGTCTCCGACTCGCTCCGTGTCGATGCGGCGATCCACGACACCTTTCTCACGCACTCGCTCTACGCCGCGCAGATCGTCAAGGACGCCGTGGTCGATCAGCTCCGGACGCCAAGTGGCAAGCGGCCGAGCGTGCAACTGCGGGGCGCGACACTACGAATCGCGCTGCATCTCGTCGGTGGCGTGGCGACGGTGTTTCGCGACGCCGCCGGCCGCTCGCTCCACCAGCGGGGCTGGCGGATGGGCGAGGTCGAGGCTCCGCTCTCGGAAGTGCTCGCCGCGGGCATCCTGGCGACCGCCGGCTGGTGGCGGCCGGGAGAGGCAGGAGGGTCGACCACGGGCGAACCCCTGCTCGATCCGATGTGCGGCTCGGGTACGCTCGTGATCGAAGGGGCCACCATCGCTTCCGAAATGGCCCCGGGGCTCTGGCGGGCACGTCGCCGGGCGCACGGCTTCTTTAAGTTTCGCGACCGCGACGAATCACTGGTCACGAAGCTCGTCGCGCAGCTGGAGTCGCGGGTGCGGCCGCCGCCAACCGAATCCTACTTCGCCAGCGACCTCGATCCTAAGGCCGTCGAGGCGGCGCGGGCGTGCGCCGAGGCTGCGGGCGTGGCCGAAGCGGTCGCGATCGGCACACGACACTTCGAAGAAGTTCGGCCGCCGGAGCACCCGGGCCTGATCGTCACCAATCCGCCGTACGGCGAGCGGCTCCCGCTGCCCAGGGCTGGCGCGCTCTTCCGCCGACTGGGCGACTGGCTGGTGCAGCGGTGCGGTGGCTGGCGGGCCGCGATCCTCGCCGCCGACACCCCTGCGCTGACGCAACTCGGCCTCCGCCCGAGCCACCGCATCCCGCTCGTGAACGGCCCGATCCCGTGCAAGCTCCTCGAACTCGCCATCCGTGAAAGAGCGGGCTCACCACCACCACCATCTCCTCCTCCCCCTCCATCCCAGGTCGAAGGCCGGGGTGAGTCTTCAGTTACCGGCTCGCTCGGCGCAGCCGCCGCCAGCCGGGATCGGTGCGAGGATGCCGAGCCTTGGAGATTTCGCCCTGAGGAGGTGAGCAGTGGCGAGCCGGTTGGTGGCGAAAGATCCGGGCGAGGCAACTCGTACCGTCCCGGCGCCGACGGCGCGAACGACGAAGCGGCTGCGTCCAGCACACCGAGCCCCGGCCGGCCGCGCGCGCGCACGACCGCCGACCAGATTGGCGACTTCCGCCGCCGGCTCGCCAAACGGTTCAAGCACCTCGCGAAGTGGGCCCGCCGCCAGGGGATCGAGGCCTTTCGCGTCTACGACCGCGACATCCCCGAGATCCCGCTGGCGATCGACTGGTACGCCGGCTGGCTGCATGCGGCGGAGTATGACCGGCCGCACGAGCGGACCGAGATCGAGCACGAAGTCTGGCTCGACCGGATGATCGAGGCGGCTGCAGCCGAACTCGCCGTGCCCCCCGACCGCACGTTTCTCAAGGCACGGCGGCGGCAACGGGCGGGAGAGCAGTACGAGAAACTGGCCGAACGAAAGGCAATGGTCACGGTTCACGAAGGGGGCCTCGCCTTCGATTGCAACCTCTCCGACTACGTCGATACGGGACTGTTCCTCGACCACCGGATCACGAGGTCGCTGGTTCGCGACGAGGCGGCAGGAAAGCGGTTCCTCAACCTCTTCTGCTACACCGGCAGCTTTTCGGTGTACGCCGCCGCCGGGGGCGCGACCGAGACCACGAGCGTCGACCTCTCCAACACCTACCTCGACTGGACGCGGTCCAATCTCGCCCGCAACGGCTTCAAGGATGCGGGTCGCCATCGCACCGTGCGGGACGAGGCCCGCGCGTTCCTCGAGCACCGGGCCCGCCGCGGTGAGCCGCCGTTCGACCTCGTCGTCGTCGATCCGCCGACCTACTCCAGGTCAGCGAAGAGCGAGACACCCTGGGATGTCGAGCGAGACCATGCGGACTTGCTCGAACTCGTGGCCCAGAAC
>QWPO01000052.1 GCA_003669255.1 Planctomycetota bacterium
CGCGGCGGTGAGAAGAGTCAGGGCCGTGTCGTGGGGCCGAAGTGGAAGTTCCAGCAGTACGGCGAGTGCGGCAAGTGGGTGAGCGACCTGTTCCCGCACATCGCCACGCACGTCGACGACATCGCCTTCCTCCACTCGATGACGGCCGACTCGCCAATCCACGGCTCGGCGATGCTGCAGATGAACTCCGGCAAGATCCAGTCGGGCGCGCCCTGCCTGGGCTCGTGGGTCAACTACGGCCTCGGCAGCGTGAACGAGAATCTCCCCGGCTTCGTGGTGATGCTCGACCCGACCGGCGGGCCGATCTCGGGCGCGAAGAACTGGGCCAGCGGCTACATGCCGGCCACCTATCAGGGCACACTCCTGCGGAGCAAGGGGCCGCCGATCCTCGACCTCGCGCCTCCCGACGACATGCCGCTGGAGGCGCAGCGGGCGATGCTCGATGCCCTCCGCGAGGCCAACACGGCCCACCTGCTACCCCGTGGCGACAACAGCGAGCTCGCCGCCCGGATCGCCTCCTACGAACTCGCCTGGAAGATGCAGGAGCACGCACCCGAGGCGGTGGACCTGGCACGCGAAACCGAAGAGACACAAAAACTCTACGGCCTCGACAACCCGCGCACTGCCGATTTTGGCCGGCGCTGCCTGCTCGCCCGCCGGCTCGTGGAGCGGGGCGTGCGGTTCATCCAGCTTTATTCCGGCGGCGCCCACAACGACGACAACTGGGACGCCCACGGCGACCTGGAAAAGAACCACACCTTCCACGCCGGCAACACCGACCAGCCCGTGGCGGCCCTGCTCACCGACCTCAAGCGGTCTGGCCTGCTCGACTCCACGCTCGTGATCTGGGGGGGCGAGTTCGGCCGGCAGCCGACGGCGGAATACGACGAGGGCACGGGCCGCGATCACAACTCGTACGGCTTCACGATGTGGATGGCCGGCGGCGGCATCAAGGGGGGCGTGAGCGTAGGCGAGACCGACGAGCTCGGCGCGGCGGCGATCTCACCGGTGCACGATGGCAAGACCGGCTTCCACGTGAAGAGCCTGCATGCCACGGTGCTCAAGCAACTCGGCCTCGACCCCAACCGGCTCTCCTACTTCTTCGGCGGCCTCGACCAGAAACTCGTCGGCGTGGAGCACGTCGAGCCGATCCACGAAATCATCGCGTGATGCGTCACCTGACTATCACGATGCCACGGTCCGCGTTGCTCGTCCTGGCTCTCACGGCGTTGACCGCGACCTCGCGGGGCGAGGCTCCGCCATCAGCCGTGCAGACGGGTACGCCCCGGCGAGTGATCGCCGCCGACTCCTCCACGAAGGCGCTCGCCTCGATCAGTCCCGACGGCCGCGTGGAATGGAAACTCCCCTGCGGCGCGATTCACGACCTGCATCGCCTCCCCAATGGTCACCTGCTCTATCAGGACGGCTGGACGAAGATCGTGGAACTTGACGCCAACCACCGGCCCGTCTGGACATACGACGCGAAGGGCAACGGCAACGCCGACCGGCCTGTCGAGGTGCATGCGTTCCAGCGACTCGCAGACGGCACCACGATGATCGTCGAGTCGGGGCCCGCGCGGATCATCGAGGTCGATTCGGCCGGTGCGATCGCCCGTGAGATTCCGCTGACGGTGAAGTCGTCGTCAGCGCACTCCGACACGCGAAACGCCCGCAAGACCTCCGCCGGCACGTATCTCGTGGCCCATGAGAAGGATGGCGTGGTTCGCGAGTACGACGCCGCTGGCCGGGTCGTCTGGGAGTTCGACGTGCCGCTCTTTGGAACCGAGAAGCGGCCCGGCCACGGCCCCGAGGCCTTTGGCGACCAGGTCTATTCCGCGGTGCGGCTCGAAAACGGCAACACGCTCATCGGCACGGGCAACGGCCACGGTGTTTTAGAGGTCACGCCCACCAAGGAAATCGTCTGGCAGGTAGGCCAGCGCGACCTGCCCGGCGTGGTGCTCGCCTGGGTGACGCAGGTCGAGCGGCGTCCGAATGGCAACACGATCCTGGTCAACTGCCACGCTGGTCCCGAGCAGCCGCAGATCCTCGAGATCACGCCCGACAAGCAGGTCGTCTGGTCGTTCCGCGACTTCACGACGTTCGGCGACTCGCTGCCGGTGGCGATCGTCCTCGACCCCTGACGACCGCCTCGCTACGAGCCCATCTTCATCGACCGGAGCCGCAGCGCGTTGGCCACCACCGACACCGAACTCAGGCTCATGGCGGCCGCGGCGATCATCGGGTTGAGCAGCAGGTGGCTCGAGAGCGGATAGAGCACCCCGGCCGCGATCGGCACTCCCAGCGCGTTGTAGATCAGCGCGAAAAAGAGGTTCTGGCGGATGTTCCGCATCGTGTGACGGCTCAGGTCGATCGCCTTCACGATTCCTCGCAGGTCGCCCTTCACGAGCGTCACCCCGGCCGACTCGATGGCGGCATCGGAGCCCGTGCCCATGGCAATGCCGACATCGGCCGCGGCCAGTGCCGGCGCGTCGTTGATGCCGTCGCCGGCCATCGCTACCGTGCGGCCTTCCGCCTGCAGGGCTCGCACGAGCTCGTGCTTCCCTTCCGGCTTCACGCCGGCGCGAAACTCGTCGATCCCGAGCCCGGCGGCCACGGTGCGGGCCGTCTGCTCGCTGTCGCCGGTGAGCATGATGATCCGTAAGCCGAGGTCATGGAGGCTGCGGACCGCCTCGGGCGCCGAATCCTTGATCGGATCCGACACCGCGATCAGCCCAGCAAACTGACCGTCCACGGCCACGTGCATCACCGTGCGGCCCTGCTGCTGAAGCGCCTCGGATCGCTCGTCGAAGGCAGCCAGATCGGCCACGCCCTCCTCGGCGAGCCATGCCCGCTTGCCGACGAGCACCTCACGGCCCTCGACGTTCCCTCGGGCGCCGCCGCCCGTCACGGAGTTGAAGTCGCCCACCGCGGGCACTGCCATGCTTCGCGCCGCGGCCCCCGCCATGATCGCCCGGGCCAGCGGATGCTCGCTCTGCTGCTCGACGCCCGCAGCCAGCCGCAGGAGCTCCGTCTCGCTGATCGATCCCGCCGGGATGCACTCGGTGAGCGTCGGGCGGCCGGCCGTCAGCGTGCCCGTCTTGTCGACGACGACAGTGTCGACCTTTTCGAGCCGTTCGAGCACCTCGGCGTTTTTCACGAGCACGCCTTCCCGCGCCCCGCGGCCGATGCCGACCATGATCGACATCGGTGTCGCGAGCCCGAGCGCACAGGGGCAGGCGATGATCAGCACGGCGACGGCGTTGACCAGCGCCCAGGCTAGCGGCGGCTGCTCCGGCGCCGCGATCGCCCACACGAGAAACGTGATGACCGCGATCGCCAGCACGGCGGGCACAAAATAGCCCGCCACAGCATCGGCGACTTTTTGAATTGGCGCCCGGCTCCGCTGGGCATCGGCCACCATGCCGATGATCCGCGAGAGCACGGTGTCTTTGCCGACCTTGTCGGCAACCATCAGGAACGAGCCGGTCTGGTTGAGAGTGCCGCCAATCACCGCATCGCCCTCCCGCTTCTCCACCGGCGTCGGCTCGCCGGTGATCATCGACTCCTCGACCGAGCTCCCGCCCTCCGTGAGCCGGCCGTCCACGGGGATCTTCTCGCCGGGTCGCACCCGCAGGACGTCGCCCTGATGCACCTCGTCGAGCGGCACCTCACGTTCCTCACCGTCGCGGACCACTCGGGCCACGGGCGGCGCGAGCGAGAGCAGCTCGCGGATGGCGGCCCCGGTGCGTTGGCGGGCCCGCAGTTCGAGCAGCTGCCCGAGTAGCACCAGCGTGATAATCACCGCCGCCGCCTCGAAGTACATCGGCACGCCGCCGTCGTGCCGGAACTGGTGCGGGATCGTCGCGGGAAACAGCACGGCGACGAGGCTGTAGAGATAGGCGGCCCCGGTGCCGATGGCGATCAGCGTGAACATGTTGAGATGGCCCGTCACGATCGAGCGGAAGCCTCGCTCGAAGAACGGCCAACCGGCCCAGAGGACCACCGGCGTGGCGAGGGCCAGTTGCAGCCATGGCTCGATCGTCGGTCCCAGCCAGCGACCGACCGGCACGCCCAGCATCGGCAGCATCGACATGAGAAACACGGGCAGCGTGAGCGCGGCGGCGATCCAAAACCGCCGGGTCATGCTGCGGAGTTCGGGATCGTCTTCTCCTGTGTCGAGCTGCAGAGTCTTCGGCTCCAAGTCCATGCCGCACTTCGGGCAGGCGCCGGGCCCGACCTGCTCGACCTCGGGATGCATGGGGCAGGTGTAGATGGCATCGGCGCGGCCGGCGGGCGCCTTGGTGGCCGGGCGGTGCGACCCGCAGCAGGCTGCGGCCGCAGGGGCGGCCGGCGGCGCGGCGCCAGTGAACTTCCGGAGGCAGCCCTCGGAACAGAAGTAGGAGGTGACACCGTCGCGGATCGCGCTCCGAGCGGTCTTCTCGTCAACGGTCATGCCGCAGATGGGATCAATAGCCATGAAGGCGCAAGGCTCCTTTGAGGAATCACCAGCGTAACCCGCTCCCGCCGTTCATGCCCTTTCACCGAAGAGGCCGTCGCGACGCACCGACAGGGCCCGCGGCCTTACGGCCGGTCGGCTCTATGGAAGCGGGAGCCGGTGCCATAAGAAAGAGGGCGGCGGGGGACGTTCGTCCCCCACCGCCCCGCACGTTCACGCTGAGCCAGCGTCAGGTGCTACTTGCTGCAGCACCCGGAGCCGCAGCAGCCTTCCTGCTCGGCCTTCACGCCGGCAGTCGGGCACTCGCCACCGCAGCAGACGCAGGTGCAACTCGTGCACTCGCAACTGCCAGTCTCGCAGCAACCACAGCAATCACACGTCTCACAGCCAGCACGCTGGCTGAAGGTGGCGGGCACGAAGGGCACGAAGGCCAGTGCCGCCAAGAGCAACAGACTGTTCATGGAAAGAATCCTTTGCATGGAAAACTGAATCGATCACGCCACGTCACGACGTGTGACCGTGGGAAAGCCACCGCGGATGTCACTCGACCGGCGGGCTCACGCCCCAGGACGGGAAGACATCGGTTCGGCGGCCGATTCAGTTCCGCCAGACGCCGTAGAGGACCCGGACTGGCCGGATCGGCACCGAAAGCGAGGCCGCCGCATACTCCCGGCTCACGCCGATCGCATGCGGGGCTTCCAGAGAAGCCGACTCCACCACTGCAACCTGCTCAAGCAGGTCGCGGTCAGCCGTGCTGCCCTTCGAGAAGGACAGCGGTTGGTCCTGCCGGGCTTCCAACTGGCAGTGGCAGGGCGGTGCGGTGGTTTCGGCTGGGCAGGCGGAGCAGCATGCGCCACTCTCGGCCACACAGCAGCCGCGGTCGCATTCCCCGCCCCAAGCCTGGGGAACGACCTGCGCGGCAAACGCCACGCAGGCCATCATCAGCCAGACGGATTTTTGCAGACGGAAACGCACGACAGAGTCTCCTCGGACCTATTCTACGCCTCCCGGCCCGAGATGGTTCGCGGCCGGGACGCCGCGGGCTTACTCCGGCCGGTCGAAATCGGCACGGACGTCGAGCATCGTCTGGTCGTAGTCGTCGAGGCGAATCAGTCCGTAGCGGGGCATCTCCAGGTCGTAGGTCACCCAGATCGTGACCGACGTGACGGCGGCGAATACGGCCATGTGCAGCCAGTTGAACCGCTTCGTGCCTGACATGTCGTGGCCGGCGAGTAACGCCGCGAAGATGGAGACGAAGAGCAACAGGATGAGGATCTCCGTCGGCGTGTGGGCCTTGGAGGCGGCCTGGTGCCGGGTGCCGGCATCGAACATCTCATTGATCGCCGAGAGCAAGATTGCGGCCGTCTGGTCGCTTTCACACCGCGGCACGGCCGCGACCGACTGCCGCCAGATCGCATCCCGCTGATCCTTCAATCGATCGGAGAGTTCGGCCTGCGACTCGGCAGGGGAGGCGGCCGGCCGCTGCGCGAGCCGGGTGTCGAGGTAACCACGAAACAGGTCGCGGACCGACGCACATGTATCTTCGGGGAGAATCGACAGCCGTAACCAGGCGGTGCCGATGGCGTTGGCCTCTTCCACGATCAGGCTCCGCCGCATGTCGAGCCGCGTGCCTGCCGAGCTGAACCAGAACGCGATCAACAGCCCCAGCAGGCCGAGCACCGCGGCATCGACGGCGCTCGTGCCCACCGCATCCGCATCGTCGGACCGCAGCCAGCGAAGCCGCCCCAGGCGGCGGCCAACCTCCGCGGCCACGACCATGGCCACGAAGAGCAGCACCGGCAGGGCGATCATCGGCAGTTGCACGCCGGTCATGGCTGGGGTCTCGCAGGGGCAGGAGCGGGCGCCGACGGCTGGCCGAACACCGCCTCCAGGCCGCGGCCGATGCCGTCCTTGAGCACCGCCTCGGCGGTATTCTCCACAATCCGGCTGAGGATCGATTCCATGGCGGCTGCGTCGAACTGCGGCTTCTCGACCGTTCCCTTGAGCGGCACCACGAGTGGCGTGCGAAAGAGTGTGCCAAGAACCGGCGTCTGGCCGACAAGGTCTCCCCGCAGGGCCACTTCAAGCCGCATATCGAGCGAACCGTCCTGCCCCACACTCCCCTGCGACTTCACTACGAGCTGGCCCGAGTCCATCACGAGCCCTTCGTGCGCAATCCGCCGTCCGGCGAGTCGCACACGGACCGGATCGGGCCGCACCCGCAGGAGCACCGCTTTGTCGCCGAACGCAAACCGCGGATCGACCACGCTCTGGAGCTTCACGAGCAGGTTCACCAGCGGCTGCACGCCGGGGGAGGGCTTGAGTTCGAGGTTCTCGAACGTCAGCTGGCCGGCGAGTTCGCCGCCAAACGCGTCGCCAAACGGCAGCCTTGCCCCCGCGAGGTCCACACTCACCACACCGGCGGCATGGGTGGCATGACCGAGCACCGGCGAGAGCCATAGCGCGATCTGCCGGCAGGTCTGCTCCGAGAGGGCCACACGCTCCGCCAGGCGGCCCGGCGGAATGACGAGCTCACCCGGCGCAGGCACCAACCGCACCCACGGAGCGCCGCGAACCCGGCCTCCCGCAACCGGAATGTCGAACGGCCCGAAGGCGAGCTGTCCCTCGAGTAGCCGCACAGCCACCTCGCCCGCCGCCAGCGGAAATCCCGCGACGTCGCCGCCAAGCCACGAGGCGGTGGTGTCGATCGCGAGCGACTTGAACCGGTCGTCGTTGGGCCGGACCGACGCGCTCGCCGGCCGCGTAACCCGCATCGCAAGGTTGGGCTCCGCCTCGGTGCCGCGGGTCGCCGCGAGCCAGTCGGCTGGGAGCGGCACGGTCGCCGACGGGGAGCCTCCGCCCGCCGCCGTCACTTCGACTGGGCCTCCGGCCGCAAGCGGCACCCGCAGCGCGAAGGGGCGTCCTGCGGAGCCCACGAGCGTGATGCGGCCTCCCGTCCACGGGGAGAGCAGCCGAGAGACCTGCTGCCAGTCGTAGGCCGCGGTGCCGTCGAGCGTGACGACCCGCCGCGCACTCCAGTCGTCGAGCCGACCTGTTGCAGCCACCGCGAGCGTGGACGATTCGACCGAGAGCCTATCGATCCGCAGCTGGTCGGCGAGCGTGCCCGATGCCCCGCGCGGACGAGTGATCTCCAGCGCCCCGGCGACCCGCGGCTCGGTCCACACCGGCCGCGCCGCCTGTCCTTCACGGCCACCAGACGAGAGCACGAGCTGGCTGCCGGTTGCCTCGACGAGCAGGTTTACGCCCGCCTGCGTGTCGATGATCTCGATCGTGCCCCAGCCGCGGCCCCCAGCAGGCCACGACTTCGCGACGGCGGCCGGCACGAGCCACGGCTCGACGCGACCGATGTCGGCCTGCCACTGCATGCGACCCCGGAGCCGCTCGACGGGCCACTCAGCGGTGGTCGCCGGCAGCCAGGTAAGCCCGCCGGTGCGGAGCGAAAGGCTCGTTGAGAGGAGTTCGCCCGACGAGATGTCGATCTTGCCCGACACCGCATCGACGCGGCCGGCCGACGTGATCACGACCCGCGGCTCGACGATCTCGCGGCCTTCGTGCCGCATGACGAGTTTCTCGATCTCGCATCCGGCCCGCGTCCACTGCCACACGTCGCCCTGCGGCGTCACCTCGGCACCCGCCTTGACCGTGCCGGCGAGCTCGAGGCCGGCGGTCGCGAACGGAGGAACGATCGCCGCCAGCCGCGGCTGCCACCGTGCAAGGTCGCCGATGAGCGAGCCGACGGCCTTGGTGGCGGTTGATTTGGCCGCAGGTCGGATCCAGGCAACGGTGGCGTCGGCCGGAAACCCGACGACCGCTCCCAGGTCAACGACCGCGCCGCCTTCGAGCGACGCCTCCAGCCGATCGTCGCCCGATGCAACCACGAGCCGGCCGCGGTCGATCGCGGCGCCACCCGACACCACGCTGCCCTCGGCCTCGGCCTCGACAGAAAGCTGCGCGTCGCGCCAGGTCGGCCTACCCGGCACGGCCACTTCGACATCCGTGAGGCTCGCGGCGAGCGTGAGCGAACCCGGCCCGCTGCCCGAGCCGGCCGCCGCCACGTCGAGCCGCCCGCGGCACGTGCCGGTGGCAGTCGCTGTTCCAAGATCGAGCACTTCGGCGAGTTCGCCCACCACGGCTTCGAGATCGGCCTGCCATTGGACCGCGAAGGCGGCAGGCGAGCCCGACGCCGTCGCCTCGACGGCCTGTGAGACCAGCTTCGCCTCTTCGATCCGCAGCCGCTCGCCGCGGCCGGGACCGCGACGCCCCCGCACCCAGGCGGTGAATGGCTCCGGCCACGAGAGCTGCCGCGTGGCCGGCTCACCCTTGGCCTCCGCATCCGGCTGCTCCCGAACCGCGGTGAGATTCCGCGCCTTTGCCCGCAGTTCCAGCACACGATCGCCGCCATCGGCCCGCGCCGATGCCGCCACGCGAAGGAAGCCCCCGGTGACGCGGACATCGGGCCGCAGGCAGAGCCCACCGGGCAGAGCAGTCGATGCCGACGCCAGATCGACGTCCACCGACGCCGTGAAATCATCCGCCACGATCCGCTCGGCCCAGTCGGGGTCGTGCACCGTCGGCATGCGGATGCTGCCTGTCGCCTGGGCTTTGAGCACGTCCGACGCCGCCTCGAGCCGCCGCACCACGATCCGCTCACCGTCGAGCGACAGGTCAAACGGCACGCTGCAGTGATCCACGGCCAGCTGCTCCGCCAGGGTCACCGCATCGCAGAGGGCAAACCGTTCGAGCGTGGCCTCACCCGCCACATGCCGGCCGGTCGCGTCGAGCGACACGTCGAGCCGCAGGTCGGCGATTCCGTCGACGAGATAGGGCAGGCCAAACCGCGAGGCGACCACGGTCGAGGCACCGAGCGGCAGTCGGTTGGTGGCGAGTGTGATCGTCCGCCCACCATCGGCAGCAGCGGGCGGAGACGAGAGCGACCAGCCGCCATCGCGGACGAGCACCGCGGCCGCAGCCGCCGGAATCGTCGCCCGGTCAAGCCGCACGGGCTCACCCGGCGGCGGCGCCGCGCTCGGTGTTCCTACGACCGCCGACCCATCAGAGTGCCGCAGCCGGCCGGCGGCCGTCCAGCCAGCGAGCGATCCGTCGGCCTGCAGCGAACCCGCCGCGATCACGTCGGAGAGCCGCCAGGCAACGCGATGCACCGCATCGACGAGTTCGACCGTGCCGTTGACGACCTCGAGTTCGATCGCCACCGGTCGCATGGTTCCCGCGAGCCATGGAGCGATGATGTCTTCGAGTGAACTGCCGTCGCCCCGCGCCTCGACGAGCACCTCGGGATCGACCAGCCGCACCGTGCCGAGCGACTGCGGCTCGACCGCCAGCCGCAGGAGGCCGCGGTCGAAGGCAAGCCGCGGCACAAACACGGCCGCGCGGCCCGACCGGTCGCGGAGCACGACGTCGCGATACTCCACGCCGCCGATCCAACGCCACGAGGCGGCGGTGCTCGTGATGCTGCCGTCGATGCCGGCGAAGGCCAGCGCGAGGGGCCGATCGCGGAGGGGCGTGTGGACGAGTACCGCCGGCGCGACGGCGACGATGGCCGAGGCTGTGGCGGCCATGATGACGAACCACCGCGCCCAGCGGCGCCGAGGCCTCGATCCCGCGCCATGACCGGAGTGTCGCCTCGCCATGCGGCGGAGTATAGGAGTGGCCGTCAGGGCCAAGAAGGCGGGATTCCCCGGGATTCCAGCCGCGCAAGGTCGGCGGGCGTGTCGATGTCGAGAAACGAGTCGAGTTCGGGGTCGATCGCCATCATCTCCTCTGGCGTCACGAACCGCACGGCATCTGGCTGCCGCGCGACGAGGTCGTCGAGGACGGCCCGGGGTCCACGGCCGGCGGCGGCGAGCGCGGCGATCGACGGCGCGAGGTCGCAGGCCAGCACCGCCGCAAGCACCTGCGGGTGGCCATTCACGAGCGGCACGACGAACCTCGCCGCCGACGCCCGAGCCCTGTCGACGAGCAGCCGCACCACCGCTGGCACAAGCAGCGGCACGTCGCACGACGCCACGAACGCCCACCGCGGCGGCGGCACGTGGCTCATGCCGTGCGCGAGGCCGTCGCGAATTCCGGCCAGCGGCCCCGCGTGTGGCGTCGTGTCGCGGATGATCTCCACGTGACTGTCGAGCAGGGGAACTGGCTGACCAGCCGCCACCACCACGATCACCCGCGGCACGACGGCCGCGACCGCACCGCAGACGCGACCGAGGCACGGCTCACCGCCGACGACGAGCGCGGCCTTGCCACCATCGCCCAGGTCGAGCCCGGTGAGCCGACTCGACCGGCCGCCGGCGAGCACGATCCCGAAGATGTCGTCATCCATGTTCCTGAACTCCCGCCATCCACGATACCGCCGGGGTGTCCGGCTTGCTTCCGTCGCCCGCCGCGGCCGCCGCTTGCCAGCCGTTGCACATCGGTGAACGATCGTCGCGGATCCGGGGGCGGCCGAGCGGCTGCCGCGGCTTTTCACATGGTCGGCTGGACGCCTGCCCAATCGACGCCCGTCACTGGCGGGCCTGGGAGGCGCGGATGGCAACGGTGACCGAGCGGATGAGCGTGGCGGCGGAAAGCCTGTCGCTCGAGGCGGTGCGATCGCTGATGCAGCCGCAGGTTGCCCCCTGCCTGTCGCTCTACCTGCCGACCCACCGCAACGTCCCCAACAACTCGGTCGATTTGCCGACGTTTCGCCAGCTCGTGGGCGGACTGGAGACGGGCCTCGCGGCGGCGCATCCCCGACACGAGATCGAGCGGCTCCTCGGGCCGTTCCACCAACTGGCGGGCGATGCCTGGTTCTGGCGGCACACCCGCGACGGCCTCGCCGTGCTCGCCAGCGACGGCCGGGCGCGGGTGTTCCTGCTGCAGCGACCGGTGAAGCCGCTGGCCGTGATCATGCGGCGGTTTCACCTGATGCCGCTCGTGCGTCTGGCAGCGGCGATGGGAAGGTGCCATGTGCTGGCCCTCACCAGTCGCGAGGCGCGGCTCCTCGAGGGCACGATCTGGCGCGATGCCACGAGCACCGTGCTCGGGCGGCTCGACCCCGTCGCCCTGGTCTCGCTGCCCGGCCATGAACCTGCCGAGTCGCTGGCCCGGGGTGACGTGGTGGACGAAGAAACCTTCCAGCCGCACCGTGTGGAGCGAGGGCTGGGGCCTTCGGGCATGGCAGGTCCGACCATCGTGCACGGGGGCGCAGACTCCAAACAGGATGACATCAACGCCGACACGGAGATCTTCCTGCGGCACGTCGATGCGGTCGTGATCGACCAGGCGTCGCGACCAACGGGCCTACCGCTGGTGCTCGTCGCCGGCCCGAAGCTGGCGGCGACGTTCCGCGGCCTGTCGAAAAACGACCTCCTGCTCGACGACCACATCGCCAAGGATCCGCACCTCATGGATTGCGACGCACTCGCGGCGGCGGTGGCAAACGTGTTTGCCGCGGCGGCGGCCGCGCGGCTCACGCGCGAGATCCATCTCTTCGAGCAGGGCCGCGCGCACGACTTCGCCGCGGGCGATCTCTCAGACGTAGGCCGCGCCGCCGTGGCAGGCCGCGTGGCCACGCTCCTCATCGAGGCCGACCGGTTCGAGGAGGGACGGTTCGATCGCACGACGGGTGGGATCGAGTTTGACGGCGTGGGGCGGGCAGGCGTGCGGGCGTTTGGCCGAGACTTCGAGCGGGAAGACGTTTTCGGCGCCGTGGCCGAGACGGTCCTCGCCCACGGCGGCACGATCGTGTCGGTGCCGCGGATCGACATGCCGACCGAATCAGGCGTGGCGGCGATCTACCGATACTGAAGCGGCAGTTCCTCGAGGCTCGCGCATCGGAGCCCGCAGGCTTGAACCGGCACAGGTTGAAAACCTTGTATCTTGCCCCCGCCAGTGGCGAGCGGCCACATTGATCCTTCCGTCCCGGTTACCCGGAGCACGGAGGCTGGCGATAGATCGATCAACCTTCGGTCCTCCAAGGCCGTAGCACAGCGTGATCGTCGCCGGTCTTGTCATAGAAGCCCGAACAGCCGCCTGAACCGCAGTCGCTCCCGCGACTCGAGTTCGCATCAGCAA
>QWPO01000012.1 GCA_003669255.1 Planctomycetota bacterium
GTCGGCGTGGACGGCCGGCTCGGCTGGTCGAAGACGGGCGAGATGACGGTGTTCGTCTCGCACCTCGAGTTCCTCACGAAGTCGTTGGAAACGCCCCCCGACAAGTACCACGGTCTCGTCGATCCCGAACTGCGGCAGCGGATGCGCTACCTCGACCTCATCCATGGCGAGGGCGTTCGCGACCGGTTTGTGGCTCGCAGCCGGATCGTCGAAGCGGTCCGTCGCGTGCTGGCCGCGCGGGGCTATCTCGAGGTCGAAGGGCCGACGCTCCAGGAGACCGCCGGCGGCGCCGCTGCGCGGCCGTTCGCCACCCATCACAACGCGCTCGACATGCCACTGGTGCTCCGCATCGCGCTTGAGCTCCATCTCAAGCGGCTGCTCGTCGGCGGCATGGAGCGTGTCTTCGAACTCGGCCGCGTCTACCGCAACGAAGGCGTGAGCACCCGGCACAACCCCGAGTTCACGATGCTCGAGGCCTACGAGGCCTACGGCGATTACGGCACGATGATGGACCTCACGGAGGCGATCATCGTCGAGGCCGCAAAGGCTGCCGGGGCGCCCACGCGCTTTGAGTGGATGGGCCGGCCTGTCGATCTCACGCCGCCGTTTCGCCGCGCGAAATACGACGACCTGATCCGCGAGGTGACCGGCTGCGATCCGACCGATCCTGCCAGCGTGGCCGCCGCGGCCGTCACGGCCGGCGTGGAGACCGCCGGCCGCCATCCCGACGTGATCAAGAGCGACCTCTTCGAGGCGACGGTCGAAAAAACGCTCGACGGCCCGGTGTTCGTGATCGACTATCCGGCCTCGATCTGCCCGCTCACCAAGCGGAAGGCGGGCCAGCCGAACGTCGCCGAGCGGTTCGAGCTCTATGTGGCGGGCATGGAACTGGCCAACGCCTACACCGAACTCAACGACCCCGACCTTCAGGAGGAGTTGTTTCGCACGCAGCTCGCCGGCATGGCGGCCGAGGAGTCGATGGCCCGCATGGACACCGACTTCATCACGGCCCTGCGGCACGGCATGCCACCGGCGGGCGGCCTCGGGATCGGCATCGACCGGCTGGTGATGTTCCTCACCGCCGCGGCGAGCATTCGCGACGTGATCCTGTTCCCGATCCACCGCCCGCGGGCGTGATCCGGCTCAGGGCAGCCCCTGCCCGTCGCCGGACACGGCGTCTGGTGGTGGTTCGCCCCACGCCTCACGGCGTTGGGCTTGGACGGCAGCCACATAAGCCGACCGGCCGTAAGGCCGCGGGCGCGCCCCGCGAGGGCTCTGATCCTTCCGACCGGCCGTAAGGCCGCGGGCAGAAGCAGGGGCGATTCCGGGGTTTCGGTGGGGCAGGGGGGCTGCTATCGTTCCGCCCCCCGAGAGGTCCGCGACGGCTATGTACAAACTCCTTCTCTGCTGGCGGTATCTCCGCACCCGTTGGATCGCGCTGGCGAGCATCGTCAGCGTGACGCTCGGAGTGGCGACGATGATCGTCGTCAACGCCGTCATGGCCGGCTTCTCGTACGAGATGCAGACCCGCATTCACGGCATCCTCTCCGACCTCGTGTTCGAGAGCCACTCGCTCTCCGGGTTCCAGGATCCGCAGTGGCACATGGACGAGATCAAGCGGGCTGCCGGCGACGACATCGTGGGCATGACGCCCACCGTGGCGGTGCCGGCGATGCTCAACTTTCAGGTTCGTGGCCAGTGGATCACGCGGCAGATCATGCTGATCGGGATCGACGAGACCACTCACGCCAAGGTGAGCGACTTCGGCCGCTATCTCCAGCATCCGGGCAACCGCGGACAACTTTCGTTCGCTCTCCGCGACGGTGGCTACGACACGATCGACAGCCAGTCCGACACGAAGGCCGTCACGCGGCCGGCGCTCGAAGGGGCCGGCTGGCCGCATCGCCGGATGCGGGTGGAACGGGAACGCGTCTGGCGGGAAAAGCTCGAGGCCGACCGTCGCGCGGGCGGTGCCGCCGATCCGGCCGCCACCGATCCAGCCGCTTCCGGACCCTCCCGATCGGTCGATCAGCAGGTCGACGCGGTGCTTGCCGCCACGACCACCGACGCTTCGCCTGTGGCCGCGGAGGCTGCCGCTGATCCCGCCGCGCCGCCCGCAACCGCCGATCCATTTCGCCAGGCGCGGCCCGAAGAGGGCACGAAGATGGATCCGGCGCGTGAGCAGTTCACCGGCATCGTTCCAGGGCTCGGCCTGGCGAGTTTCCGCGACAACGCCGGCACCGACCGGTTTCTCGTGCTGCCCGGCGACGATGTGAAGATCACCTTCCCCACCTCGGGCACACCGCCGAAGGCGGTCAGCGACACGTTCACCGTGGTCGATTTCTACGAGAGCAAGATGAGCGAGTACGACTCGAACTTCGTGTTCGTGCCGATCGCGGCGCTGCAGCGGATGCGGGGGATGATCGACCCGCAGTCGGGCCTGGCGAGCGTCAACTCGATCCAGATCAAACTCCGCGAGGGGGCCGATCTCGACCGGGTTCGCGACACACTTCGCAAGGTGTTTCCTGCGGATCTCTACGCCGTCTCCACCTGGCGAGACAAGCAGGGGCCGCTCCTTGCGGCGGTCGACATGGAGATGTCGGTGCTCAACATCCTGTTGTTTCTGATCATCGCCGTGGCGGGATTCGGGATCCTGGCGATCTTCTTCATGATCGTGGTCGAGAAGACGCGAGACATCGGCATCCTGAAGTCACTCGGTGCCTCGGCCGGAGGCATCGGCGGCATCTTCCTGGGCTACGGGCTGTTTCTCGGCATCGTCGGGGCGGGAGCCGGCCTGGCGCTTGGCCTCTCGATCGCCTGGAACATCAACACGATCCGCGCCGGCGTGGAGTGGTGCACGGGGGAGCGGGTCTTCGATCCCTCGATCTACTACTTCTACCGCATCCCCTCGATCGTCCATCCGTTCACGGTGCTCTGGATCATCGTGGGCGCCGTCGGGATTGCCGTCGGCTCGAGCGTGCTGCCGGCCCTGCGGGCGGCGCGGCTGCACCCCGTGGAGGCGCTGCGGCATGACTGAGACATCCCCGGCGATCCTCCGCGTTCGCGACCTCCGCAAGAACTACCGCTCCGGCGAGACCACGCTCGAGGTGCTCCGCGGCGTCGACTTCGACCTTGCCGCCGGCGAGTTCGTGTCGATCGTCGGCCAGAGTGGCTCCGGGAAGAGCACGCTGTTGCACTTGATGGGCCTGCTCGATGCGGCCGACGCGGGCTCCATCGAACTCGATGGCACGCGGATCGATGGGCTCTCGTCGGCCCGCCGCGACCGGCTGCGAAACACGTGCGTGGGCATGGTGTTCCAGTCGTACCACCTGCTGCCCGAACTCGACGCCCTGGAAAACGTGCTCGCACCGCTGATGGTGCGGTACGGGGTGCTCGAATGGCTGCGGGTCCGGCACCAGGCCCGCGACACCGCGCGGGCGCTCCTCGACCGCTTCGGGCTCGGGAGCCGCCTGCGGCACAAACCACGGCAGCTTTCCGGGGGAGAGATGCAGCGGGTGGCGATTGCCCGGGCCCTCGTGACGCGGCCGCGGGTGCTGCTCGCCGACGAACCGACGGGCAACCTCGATGAGGCCACAGGTGCCGGAATCCTCGAGACGCTCTGCGAGTTGAACCACGCCGACGGCCTTTCTATAGTTCTCGTCACCCACGACGCGGCCGTCGCCCGGCGGGCCGACCGGATCGTGCGGTTGGCGGCGGGCCGCGTCGACGACGCCCCGCAGGCCCTCGATCAGTCGGCACACGCTGGTCAGGCTGCGCGGCGGAAGGCGGGCTGAGTCATTTCCCGGCGGCGGGTCACGTCCGCCATCCCGCTCCTCGCACGCAGGAACCTTCGCCATGCCGCGGATCATCTTCATGAACGACCGCCTCGTCCCCGAAGAGCAGGCGGTCGTGAGCGTGTTCGACCACGGCCTGCTGTACGGCGACGGTGTGTTCGAGGGATTGCGGAGTTACGCCGGCAAGGTGTTTCGGCTCGAGGAGCACCTCGACCGGCTCTACGACAGCGCCCGGGCGATCTGTCTCGAAATCCCACTCGCGAAGGCGGTGGTGGCGAAGGCGGTGGTCGACACGCTCGCCGCCAACAACCTCGCCGACGGCTACGTCCGGCTGGTGGTCACCCGCGGCTCCGGCAGCCTGGGCCTCGATCCCAACAAGACAAAGCATCCGCAGGTGATCGTGATCGCCGACACGATCAGCCTCTACCCGCGGGAGTTTTACGAGAAGGGCCTCAGGATCGTGACCGCCGCCACCCAGCGAACGCAGTCGGCCGCCCTCTCGCCCCGGATCAAGTCGCTCAACTACTTGAACAACATCATGGCCAAACTCGAGGGCCTGCAGGCGGGCTGCGTCGAGGCCCTGATGCTCAACCACAAGGGCGAAGTGGCCGAGTGCACGGGCGATAACCTGTTCGTCGTCCGTGGCGGGAAGCTGCTCACGCCGCCCCCTGATGCCGGGATCCTCGAAGGGATCACCCGCGGCGCGGTGATGGAACTCGCCACTGCGGCCGGCATCGACTGCCGCGAGGTCACGCTCGTGCGTCACGATCTCTACACCGCCGACGAATGCTTCCTCACCGGCACGGCGGCCGAGGTGATTCCGGTCGTCGAGATCGACGGCCGCAAGGTGGGAGCGGGCGTGCCCGGGCCGGTCACGAAGCGGCTCACCACCGACTTTCATGCGCTGGTGCGGCAGTAGTCGTCGGCCGTCAGGCCGGCCACGAGCAGCGGACGGCGAATATGGCGGCACACGCAGGGTCGCCGCTGTCACGGCGGGCCGCGAGCCGGGCCGCGATCGCCTCAGCTTCCGCGAGCGTGCGGGCGAGCGTGAAGCAGGCGCTGCCGCTGCCCGTCAGCCGCGGCGCGAAGCCGCCCGCGTCGGCAAGCGCCGCAAGCAGCCGGTCGATCTCGGGAGAAAGGATTCGCGCCGGCGGTTCCAGGGCGTTGCTCATGAACGGCACCGCCGCGGCGAGTCCGCCCGTCGCCAGCGCCTTCACGAGTCGGGCGGCGTCGCCAGTCCGAGTGGTGTCGGGTACGCAGCGGCCGTAGACCGCAGCCGTGGAAAGCCCTGTGGTCGGGCAGGCGATCACGGCGGCGAGATCAGGTAACCCTTCGACCGGCTCAATCCGCTCGCCGCGTCCCGAGGCGATCGCGGCGCCGCCGGCGAAGAACCAGGGCACGTCGCTACCGATGCCTGCACCGACTGCCGCAAGCCGTTCTGCGGTCCAGTCGAGCTGCCAGAGCATCGCGGCGGCGCGAATCATCGCGGCGGCGTCACTCGACCCACCGCCGAGGCCGGCGCCCGACGGAATCCGCTTCACGAGATCAACGTCGAGGCCAGTGGTGATGCCGGCCTCCACCGCGAGCCGTTCGGCAGCACGGACGACGAGATTCGTACCGTCGGTCGGCACGTCGCGGGCGAGCGCGGCACCCGGTCCACGGGCGAGGTCGCCGGCGTACGCCACCCGCAGCGCCACGCCCGGCGCGGCCCGCGGCCTCACGTGGAGCGTGTCGGCGAGCGACACCGGCACCATCAGGCTCTCGATCTCGTGAAAGCCGTCGGCCCGCCGGGCGAGCACCGCCAGCGAGAGATTGAGCTTGGCTGGCGCCAGGACCGTCAGGCCGTCTGCTGCAGAGCCATCGGCTTCGGGTAGATCGCTCACCGCCAGTTGGACACGAACCAGAGCGTTCCGAGCGCCAGGGCGAGCCCGATCGCCACGAGGACCGCGAGGAGCACCGAGATGCTCCTGCCGGCCCAGAGATCGTCGTCGATCATCTCCATGCGGGATGACTTGTCGAACGAGCCGTTCCAGACGGGGAACTCCCGCTCGTTGTAGACCCAGTGCGTCCGTTCTTCGTAGTTCTTCTGGTTCATGGCGGGGGCCTGCACTCGGTCGGCCGGATGGCGGGCTATGATGCTCTGACAGCCGAAATGTACCCCGCATTCCCGGCACCCGCCAGTGCTTTTACGCCCGTCCGATGACCGCTGAACCCGCATCCCTCGACGTCGTCGCTCCCCCAGCCGTGCAGCAGCGGCACGTGCTCGATCCTGCCTCCGGGCTCGCGGTCTGGCTGGGTCAGCGAGGCCAGCCCGCCTGGCGGGCCGCGGCGATCCGCCGGTGGCTGCACGGCCGTCGGGCGGCGTCGTTCGCCGACATGACCGATCTGCCGCGCGATCTGCGGGCTGACCTCGATGCCGACTTCCGGATCTGGACGACGACCATCGCTGTGCACCAGCGGGCTGACGACGGCACGGAGAAACTCCTCCTCCAGCTCGCCGATGGCCAGCGGATTGAGTGTGTGCTGCTCCGCGACGGCGACCGCCGCACCGTCTGCATCAGCTCGCAGGTGGGCTGCGCGATGGGTTGCGTCTTCTGCGCCAGTGGGATCGACGGCGTGATCCGAAACCTGACGACCGGCGAGATCGTCGAGCAGCTGCTGCGGCTCGCGGCGCTGCTGCCGGCCGACGAGCGGCTCAGCCACATCGTGGTGATGGGGATGGGCGAGCCGCTGGCGAACCTCGATCGGCTCTTGCCGGCGCTGGCCGAGGCTCAGGATCCGCAGGGCCTCGGCATCTCGCAGCGGCGGATCACCGTCTCGACGGTCGGCCTGCCGCCGGGCATCGATCGGCTGGCGGCGGCGAATCCTGGCTATCACCTCGCCGTCAGCCTGCATGCGGCCGACGACGACCTGCGAACGCGGCTCGTGCCGGTCAACAAGGCGATTGGCCTGGCCGACGTGATGTCCGCCGCCGACCGCTACTGGGAGACCTCGGGCCGGCGGCTGACGTTCGAGTATGTGCTTCTCGGTGGCGTGAACGATTCGCCGGATCATGCGGCCGACCTTGCCCGGCTGATGGGCCATCGGGCGGCGCTCGTCAACGTGATTCCCTACAACACCGTGGCGGGCATGCCCTGGAAGGAGCCGACGCAGCACGCCCGGGAGCGGTTTCTCGATGTGCTCCGCGATGCCGGCATCAACGTGCAGGTCCGCCGCCGCAAAGGCGCCCGCATTGACGCCGCCTGCGGCCAGCTCCGCCGCGCCGCGGCGCAGGCGACCTGACGCGCGCGGCACGAGCGAGAGCCGGCTTCGGGACGGTGCGATTCGGCTCGCCAACGGCAGGATAGCCGACGCTCGCCGACCTCGCCCCGATTCCTGCGCCTGCCCTTTCCTTCATGCGTCGGATTGTTTGCGTCCAGAGAACGTGAGCCGGGGGTCGGGGGAAGTCGAGGCGACTCGGGATATCCTTCCCGTCGGAAGCCGAGGCTTTCGCCGACCCCCGGCGGCTTCTGCTCGCGAAGCTCACCGCGGGCCTTATGCCAGCCAGCTCACGAGCCAGACGGCGACCAGCACGCCGCCGAGGATGCCGCCCAGCCAGCCGACCCACTCAAGCGTCGCCCGCTTGATGGCAGCGGAGTCTTCGTGGTGCGTGACGGCGAACACGACCGCCGCCGCAAGCACGAGCGGCAGCCCGTAGACGACGCCCGGAATGCTGTCGAAGACGGTGGCGACGAACGGTGCGAAGGGCATCATGGCTGCTTGTCCTTCTCGTCGCGCGGCGTCGGGTGCATCGGGCCCGACCAGGCGTCGTAGATCACCAGCACGTTGAGCATCCCGGCGAGCATCGTGTAGAGCGTGCCGATCTCGAAGAACCGGCCCAATCGCTTGTGCCAGATCGAGACCTGGTCGGCCGGCCTGCGGTCGAGCATGCCCGGCGGCGGGGGCGGACGGAACTGCTGCCACGGAGGCAAGGGACGAAAGTCGTCGGCGTCGATGTCAGGGTCGGTCTTCACGAGTGCCGCGGCGTAGGCCTGCGACACCGGCTGGCCGCGGGAGAGGGGCGGAGCCATGAACGTGCTCAAGAACGCCGGCTGCTTTGCCGGCCCCTCGAGTCGCCACGACTGGATCATCGCCGGGATCGCGGCTGCTCCGATGCCAGCCTGGCAGATGAAGGCCCACCGCTTGTCGCCCGGCTTCCATGAGGCATAGACCACCCGGCCGTCACCGAGCCACAGGCCGGCGAGGAACATCGGCACGAGCGCCGTCATGATGAGGAGGCCCTTGAATCGCCGCCCCTGGACAATCTGGCCGAGACCGGGCACAAGCCACGAGAGGAACGCGGCGAGGGCCGGGCTCTTCAGGTCGATCGTCGAGCCGTCGTCAGGCGAGATCGCGACCACGCGTCCAGACGCGGCTGGTTCCTGCTTTCCCAACACTCGGCTCCTACCTTCTGCGGCGGACGACACGCGAGCCACGAGTGTAGGCAAAACCGTGCGGGGAGCGTCAGCCCCAGAGTTGCCGCACGGCCCTGACCGCAGACGGCGCGGCCGGTGCGGCCTCGCGACCCACAGCCGCGTGTGGCGACTCGTCGCCGGGAACCAGCTCCCGCCAGGCGCGTTCCACGGTCGCCGCCTCGACACGTTCCTGACCCTCGCCAGCGGCTGCGACGGCCGCCAAGCGGGCGAGGTGACTCGCCGTGCGCGGAACGCCCGACGCGAACCTCGCGAGCGTCTCGACGGCCGCCTGGGAAAAGCAGTCGTGGTCCGCTCCAACTCGGTTGAGAGCGGAGATCATGTGCGCTGCCACGTCGTCAATGGTCCACGGTGGCAGGTCGATCCTCACGGCGGAGCGGTGCCGGATCGCGTCGGGTATGGAGGCGATCCCTGCCGGAGTGGTCGTGGCGATCACGCAGGTCGAGGCAAACCGTGGCTCGCCGGCTGCGACGAGTCGGGCGACGCCGTCGACCGCATCGGCCGGAGCGTGGTCGAGGTCGTCGAAGACGAGGACGGTCGGCCGCTCCATGAGCGTGTTCTCGCGGAGCCGGTTTTCGAGTTTGAGCCACGGCCGGATGACTTCACCACGGCTGGCCGGATCGAGTGGTAGCCGGGCAAGCAGGAGGTCGAGCCACTCGCCTTCGGGAAGGCCGCGGAGCGAAAGCACGGCTGTCTCCGCGCCGAGCCCGCCGAGCCGCCGGGCAGCGGCGGCAGCGAGATGGCTCTTTCCCATGCCGGGATCGGCCACGACCAGCCCGCACCGCTGCCGCTTGTCCAGAAGCCACTCGATCCGGGCGAGCGCCTCCTCGTGGGAAGGCGCGGTGTGGAACGCGGCGGGGTCGAGCCCACCGTCGAAAGCCGCAGCCGCCAGAACAAGTCGATCGCGTACCATGGCCGAAGTGTAGCGGTGGCTTCGCGACGGGTCAGGAGAGACTTCGCCGCGTTTTTTGACGTTGCAGACCGTCGTGAAGTGAGACGGACGATTCCATGGGCGAGCGATTCTTTCTATCGATGCCGCCCCGCGACGGCCGGGCGGTGCTCGCGGGCGACGAGGCCCGGCACCTTGCCCGGGTGATGCGGTGCACGGTCGGCGATGAGGTTGTGGTCTTCGACGGGAGCGGCACGTCGTGGCGGGCGCGGGTGGCGTCGATCGGCCGCGACGAGGTCGGCCTCGATCTCGGCGAGGCCATGACCGCCCCGCGGCCGACGGGCGTGCCACTCACGCTCGCCGTGGCCCTGCCCAAGGGCGAACGGCAGAAGTGGCTCGTCGAGAAACTCACGGAACTCGGCGTCGAGCGGCTGGTGCCGCTGGCCACGACCCGCGGCGTCGCCGAGGCGACTCCCGCCGCCGTCGAGCGACTCTCGCGCGGCGTGATCGAGGCCTGCAAGCAGTGCGGCCGCGATGCACTCATGCAGATTGGCGGGCCGAAGAGTGTCGCCGAGGTCGTTGGCGACTCTGGGAGCGGCACGGTGCTGCTCGTGGCCGACCGCGACGGCGCTCCGCTCCAGGAAATCGCCACGGCGGGCAATCTGGTCGTGGCCCTCGTCGGACCCGAAGGCGGCTTCACTACGGAGGAACTCGCGACGATCGAGGCTGCGGGGGGGCGACGGGTGTCGCTCGGCCCGCACGTGCTCCGCGTCGAGACCGCGGCGATCGCGCTGGCGGCCAGGCTCGCGTGAGGACGGCGGTTGGAGTCGATCAGGACCGGCGCCTGAGACCCCAGGCGATGATCGCCCCGGTGGCGACGAAGAGGCCGGTGGACGGCTCCGGGACGGCGGCAACGCCTCCGACCGATGAAGAGGCCGCTGTCGGCGGGTTGTAGGAACCGGCGTCGAATAGATTCGTGGCGAAGAAATCGGCCGCGTCGAGGATGTCCACGACGCCGTCGTAGCTGAAGTCACCCTCGAGCCACGTCGCGGGTAGGCCCGTGTCGAACTTGCCGAACGACAGAAAGTTGGCCGCGTCGAGGATATCCACGCTCCAGTCGAGGTTCGTGTCGCCCGGCGCCGCGAAGGCGAACGCCACCGAACCGTCGCCGTTGTCGAGCCAGCCGACTGCCCGCGGGACGCTCGCTGCCACGTCGGCTGCCGCGACACTCGAGGTGATCCCACTCGCGCCATTCCACGAGCCGTCACCGAAGCCGGCGCGGATCGCGGCCACCGTGTCGGTAGCCGAGAGGCCTCCTGTGACGGTGATCATGCCGCTGCCGACGTCGATCAGCCCACCGGCATTCGCCGCCAAGCCGCCGACGGTCGTCTGCAGGAAGGGCGTGACCGCAAGGGTGCCGCCGGCGAGCGGCACGATCGTGCTTGCGGCAAGCGCCGACGGATGAGCCAGCCGCAGCGTGCCCTGCTGGATCGTCGTCGAGCCGGTCAGGGTGTTGGCCTGATCGACGAGGAGCGTGCCGGCTCCCGCTTTTACGACTGGTGTTGCGCCTGAGAGGAGCGGATACCCGGCCTGGGTTTGCGTCTGCGTGCCACTCGAGACCGTGATCGTGATCACGGGGTCGGGCAGGGCCGCCAGCCGCGTGACACCATCCTGATACTGCTGCTCGTCTTCGATGCCCCAGTTGAGCACGATCAGAAATGGGGCGCTTGGGGCGGTGGCGTTCCCAGGATAGCTTGGCCCGGTCGCCGTGGCCTCGGCCCAGAGGCCGTAGAGGCCTGGGGCATCGGGGTGCGTGAGTTCGTAGGCGGTGAAGTGGTGATGCTCGCCCGGGCGACCAACGAACGTATCGAGGAACAGCGGGCTCGTACCGCCGATTCCGGCCGCCGCGATCGTCGCCGTCGCCGCAGCACGATTGATCACGCTGATCGTGCCCGACGCGACGGGGAGCGGGTCGAACGGGCTCGTGGTGGGGTTCCAGTAGGTGAGTGGCGACGTGAAATGCAGGCTTACGGCCGTGTTTGCCGGCAGCGCGTCGGCCCGGCTGAAGCCGGGATAAATCGTCGAGATCGGGAACCCGAAGCCGGGCGTGGCGAGGTTCTCATCGACGTTGAAGACATCGTAGACGACGGGATTCACGGTGAGCTGATTGGTGGCCGCCGTGTAGTTGATGACGAACGGATCGCCGTGGCCGCACGCCCGGTGAGCGAGGAGAGGCACGAGGCCGGCGGCCAGGCAAGCCATGAGGATCGTGCGGTGAAGGACGTGCGGAGCCGATGAGGTGGCGGGGATAGCCATGGGGGAACTCGTGTGAGGTGGCGGTGGCGTGTCGTGCGTGAGGCGACTCAGCGGCGGTCGCGGGGCATGGCGTCGGGCATGGCAAACGTGGGCTGATCGGGAGTGGCGACAGCGGCGGCGACCCAGTCGGCGATGGAGGCTGCAGAAATCGTCTCCACGTGGCCGTCGACGAAGAGATAGTTGGCCTGGCCGACGTGCAGCCGGTCGGTCCGGGCCGTGCCGCCACTCGCAGCGGGTATGGCACAGTCGCCGAAGTTGGCCTCGCCTTGCGACGCATACCAGATCCAGCCCGGATAGCGTTTTTCCTGGGCGATGTTGCCGGTGGAGAACCAGTCGTTGGGATGGGCGTGGTCGTTGGCGGCCTTCGGCGCCATCCGCGGCGAGATCTCGAACGTGACGAGCGTCCGCGACGAGGCGGTGAGCTTCGACATCCGGTCGACGGCATTTGGAATCGCCATCGAGACGAAAGAGTTGAGCAGGTAGCTCGTCGCGAGCGTCGCCCGCCGCTCCTCGGCGCGGCTGTCAGAGGGGCAGATGCGGATCGCGTCGCAGCTCTCGATCCACGGCGCCATGGTGAAGATCCAGGACTGCGAGCGGCCCTGGGCGTCCTTCTCGTGGTCGGTCCGGGGAAACCTGCCGCGGTGGGCCTCGGTGTGGCCAAGCCAGCCGAGGCCCACCTGTCGCAGGTTGCTCGCGCACTGCGTCCGTCGGCCAGCCTCACGAGAAGACTGCACCGCCGGCAGCAGGAGCCCCACGAGCGTCGCGATGATCGCGATCACGACGAGGAGCTCGACGAGCGTGAAACCACGAGTCTTCATGCACGGCATCCTCGGCGCGCCGACCGCCGCCGCCACTCCACGACCGCGGCCACAGCCGCGCCGCCGAAGAGGGCTGATGTCGTCGGTTCCGGCACCGACTGGATCTGGTTCAGCGGAATGCTCTGCGACGTGGCGAACGCCGCTGCCACGGCGTAGGCGTCGCCAAACGACGTGTTCTTGTA
>QWPO01000065.1 GCA_003669255.1 Planctomycetota bacterium
GATGGGCACGGGCAGCCCCGAGCGATGCGGTAGAGCCAGCGTGCCCCCATCGCTCACGCGATTGGGCTTCCTGAGGTCGACGGTGTCGGCACGGACAGCCCCGAGCCACACCGGGGACCGACTCAGCCGGCGCGGAGCACGTCCTCGACGCGGCGGATCGCCTCCTCGACGTCCCACGTGGCGTCGGCGAGGACCACCTGTGATCCCTTCGCCACCCAATCTCCCACTGCCTTCTGGGCGGCGATCACGGTGGAATGGCTGCGACGGCCGAAGTACCCGCCGATCTCCGTCAGCGCTGCCTGGGTGTGCTTCCTCGCCAGAAACATGGCGAGCATCCGCGGATGACTCGCCGACCGCGCCCGCCGCGCCGACTGCAGTGCGCCACTCTCGATGCCAAAAGCCTTGCACACCGCCCGCTCGATGTCGGCGAGCCTGACGCTCCGGCCACTCGAGCGGACGAGGTCAGCCAGCGCCTCCTGCGCCATCTCGAGCGTCACCGGCAGGCCCAGCATGTGGCTCGTGGCCTCGAGCCGGTTGATGGCACCGAGGAGTTCCCGCGCGTGCCGCGTCATCGACGTGGCCACATAGTGGAGCACGTCGTCCGGCACGCCCAAGCCGCGCTTGTCGCAAACGGCGGCCACGATGCCTCGGCGGACGTCGTAGTCGGGGGGCAGCAGGCGGGCCATCATGCCGCCCCGCAGCCGCGTCAGCAGATCAGCGCCGAGGTCGGGCAGGGCATCGAGTTCACGGTCGCAGGCGAAGATGACTTGCCGGCCCTGCCGGAGCACTGCATCAAGCGTCTGCTGCAGTTCGAGAAGGGTCGCCTTCTTGCCAACGAAGAACTGCAGGTCGTCGATGACCAGCACATCGGCCGTCCGACAGGTGCGGCGAAATCCTGGGAGGCCACCGCCGTGGAGCGACTGGAGAAAGGCTGTCGTGAACTGCTCGGCGGACAGGACGACCGCCGTGATGCCCGGATGCAACTCGCGGGCTCGGTCGCAGGCTGCCTCCAGCAGGTGTGTCTTTCCGACACCGCTCGGACCGTGGATCACCAGAGGCGACATCTCGCCGGGCCGAGCTGCGGCAAGTTCGACCCCCGCAAACGCCATTCGGTTGCTCGGGCCGACCACGAAGTCGCTGAGTCGAAGGGGTTGCCGGCGCGATGGGGCGACCGACGACGCCCCTGGTCGGGAAACCACACGCAACTGCCGACTCACCGCCGCAGGGGCCGGCGTCACGGCGACCTCGCGGGCACGCCTGCCCCCCTTTGCCCGCTGGGCCGGTGGCTCACGACGGCCCTCAGGCAGGCCGTGTTCATGGCCCGCGTCGGCCTCAGGGGCACCAGCAGGCTCCACGGGAACCGCCACCGCCTGCGACCGCCAGTGTGTTTCGGTGCCGGCACCGCATATCTGCTGGACGGCCGCCTCAAAATCGCCCCGAAACGTCCGCCGCAGCCATTCGTGCGTAAACCCGCTCCCTGCAGCGAGCACCACCTGAACGGCGTCGCGGTTGGCGGCCGCCTCAACTGTGCAGGCGGCGTCACCAAACCAGACCGCAAAACGATCGTCGCCGATGCGTGTCCGAAAGGCATCCAGCACGCGTGCCGCAGACGCGGGAAATGCCGAAGAGCCGGCGGCCGCGACAACGTCGGATGCGTTCCCCATGGATCCTTCCTGTGGCCCGAAGGCGTTGGCCTTCGGCAATAGTCATCCGTGCTGTTGCGAAACGGAAATCACTCCGAGACCCGCAACGCCGCGCGAGTATAGGAGTGCATGCTGTGCTGTCAAACCATGACAGCATCGCGGCGAAACCAGCGCCGCGCTGCCCGCTCCATCACAGCCGTCTCACGAGCCCGGCGCTCCTCAGCAAGGTTCGACGCATACATCCGTGCATGGTGCAGAACTTGTGCACGACTCGCGACCGACTGTTCTGAACCACGCATTTTTGCGGCCGTAACCCAGGGTCGCGGAGTCCTCAGGACAACGTATACTGGGGACCATGCAGGATGTTGGCGGTCCACTGAAAGGATTCGGGCTTTCCTCGCGGCATGATGCCGGCGTGGCCGCTGTTGTCGCGTCTATGCTTGTGCTGGTCGCCCACGCGTGCCTCGCGGCCGACCCGCAACCAACTTCCCCGCCGCCAGCCGGATTTCAGCCCGGCGACATCTCAATCGGCGAGCCGATTGCCCTGCCCTTCGCTCAACCGGCCGCGACACCGCCAAGCGGAGTACAAGCCGCGGCACCGTCGGCCAGTGCCACGGCGGCGACGCCGGGGTGGCTGGGGATGTCCGTAGCCGAATCTGCCGCCCCCGGTCGCTGGACGATTGTGGAACTCGTGCCGGCGGGCCCTGCCGCCGGTGCCGGCATCGTCATGGGCGACGAACTTCGCGGCGTGAATGGGAGGCCTTTGGCCAGCGCCGACGACGTGTCTGAGGCATTCACGGCCATCACCACTGGGCAACGGGTGCGACTCAGCGTGGCCCGCGCCGATCGGGTAAGCGACGTCGACGTCGTCGCGTTGCCTCGCCCCGTAACCGCAGCCGGCACGGCAACGACCACGATCACCGCCGCCACGAACGCTCCTCCGGCAACAGCCGTGACTCCGACGCCGGGGAGCTCCACTGCCGATCGCGGCTGGCAGTCGTCCGCTGCTCCAGTGGGCGCGGCGGCCGTGCCCGCCCCCAACGGCGTGGCCACCGTTTCGGTGCTCACGAACCCGCCGCTCGCAGCGCCGCTCGCAGCGCCGCTCGCAGCGCCTGCCACAGCGATTGCAGGAGCCGCTTCGGTATCGTCTGCTGCCACGCCTTCCGCGCGAGGCCGCACTGCCCTGGGCGTTCGGACGGTGCCAATCGACCGTGGCATCCAGGAACGGTTTCGCCTGCCGCAGCAGTCCGGTGCTTACGTCATCGGCGTGGTCGGCGATCTGCCGGCCTCGAAGGCAGGCATCCCTCCGGGGAGTGTGATTGTCTCGCTCGCTGACCGCCCAGTACGGTCACCGCAGGAACTCACGCAACTTGTCGCCGCAGGTCCGACAAACCGGCCCCTGCCACTCCACTACGTGCTTCCGGGCGGAACGGAGAAACGGGCTGATGTCGTCCTGCAGTCGCTCGAACAGCCGCTTGAGCATGCCCTGATCGGCGAGCCCACACTCCAGCCTTCGGCGGCCCCGGTGCTCGAACAGAACCCCGAGTTCCGCACCAGCCGACGGCCGGAGTCGCAGGGGGGCGGCGAAGCTGGTGAACTCCGTCGCGAGGTGAGCCGGCTCCGTATGCTGCTCGAGGGCGTCGAGCAACGCCTCGAGCGAATCGGCCGCTGACCCCCTTCAGGCAGCTGGGCGATCGCGAGCCTCGTCGTCCGCGACGGTGAGGCCCACCCTCTCCAACTCGGCGTCGAGCTCCACGCCGGGATCCCCCTTGAGGGCGGCGGTTCGACGTGCGACCAATGAAGGCTCCTTGCGGACAGACCGCTGGTGCGGGCGGCGGGCACCGGAGGTCGCCCAGGCCTCGGCCTCGTCGGAGAGATGCGTGAGCAGACGTTCGATTCCGGCCCGATACCGCTCGATGCCGTCGCGGTCGAGGTCGGGCGGCACCGTAATCGCCCGGCTCACGACTCCGCGGGCACGCGAGAACGGCCGTGGGATCGCGAAGCGGTCCCAGGTGCCCACACGCTTGGGCCGATCGTAGCCCATGCCCATGACCACGATCGGAATGCCGAGCGTGCTGGCGAGGAACACGCAGCCCGGCGCCAATCGTCGCCGCGGTCCACGCGGGCCATCGGGGGTGATCGTGAGGTTGCCCTCGGCGGCCCGCTCGGCCAACTCCCGGAGCGCCGCCGACCCGCCGTGAAACGTGCTGCCTCGAACCACGCCGAATCCCATCATCCGCGCCACGCGGTCGAGGATGTTCGCGTCCCAGTGCCGAGACAGCAGCATCGAAATGTTGGAATGGCCGCGGAGATAGAGCGGCATCAGGATGTTCTCATGCCAGAACACGTAGATCTTCGCTCCGCGATACGCTGAGTTCACGGGATCGACGTCGGGATCGGCGAAGTCGACCTTGTAGTCGAGCGTACCCAACCAGTGACGGAGGACGGCCGTCGTGGCGAGGGCCCAACCGCCGATTGCGAACGAACTCTTGAGCTTCACGGTCGATGTCCTTCCCTGGACGCTGGCCTTCAGCCGCCCCACCACGTACCCTCGAACACCTCCTCCGCCGGTCCCGTCATGAAGACGTGGCCGCCAGGCTCCCAGGCGAGCTCCAGCCGGCCGCCGGGGAGATCGGCCGCGATCGTGCCGTCCGTGCGGCCGGTGAGCACGCCTGCCACGCAGACCGCCGACGCACCGGTGCCGCAGGCCATCGTGATGCCGCTGCCGCGCTCCCAGGTCCGCATCTTCACGTGGTCACGGCCGCACACTTCGACGAAGTGCACGTTGACGCGCCGTGGAAAGCTTGCGTGCGTTTCGATCCGTGGCCCGACCATTTCGAGCGGCACGCGATCAACGTCGCGGCAGTAGAACACGACGTGTGGATTACCCATCGACACGCCGGTCATTCGCGGGTCGAGGCCGCAGTCGCGCCACCATGGCTCCTCGCCGCCGAGGGCGGTGCACGGAGCATCGATCACGCGGCCAGTGCCGCAGCCGGTCACCGGAATCGCGGCGGCGTCGAGCAGGGGCTCGCCCATGTCGACCCGCACCTGGGAGGTCCTCGGCCCGGTGCGAGCCACGTCGAGGGTGAGCACGCCACGGCCGGTTTCGATCGTCACCGGGCCGGCCGGAGCCCGACCGCGGGCGACCACCAGGTGGGCCACGCACCGAACGCCGTTGCCACACATCTCCGACTCGCTGCCATCGGCGTTGAACATCCGCATCCGGGCGGTGGCCACCCTCGAAGGCATCACCAACACCAGCCCATCGCCCCCCACGCCGGTATGACGGTCGGCGATCACCGGCGCCAGCGCGGCGGGATCGGTGGGCGGCTGCTCGTCGAAGCAGTCGACGTACACGTAATCATTGGCGGCACCGTGCATCTTGACGATCTTCATCGGTCGATCCTCTGGTCATCCCGGGCGAACAGCGGCGAGGCCGTCGTCGTCGCCCCACTCTACCAGCCCGGGGCATCCCGCCCCGTCCGCGCCGCTCACCGCTGCACCCGATCCTCCCACGCCGCTGCCGTTGATCCATCGGCCTTACGCCGTGACTGGAGTCGCTGGACGGCGGCCGGCAGTGTGGGGAACGCTTCGGTCGAGGTGGTCGGCTCCGTCACCGTGCCATCGACGTGCACGAGCATGAACTGCCCGCTCGCACCGCCCAGCAGTTGCTTCATCGCCGGCAGCTGCGTCTCCGCCTTGCCCATGATGGGCCGCAGCACGAGGTTGATCTGGGAGTCGAAGTCGACCTCGCCATTCCCCACCAGGCTGATCGCGTCGCCCGAGAGTTCGATCGTGTCGAGGTAGGCGTGTGGCCCCTCGATCCGGAAATCGACGAGGCTACTGGTGAAGGCGTTGCGGTCGGGATTCTTCACCCGCAGGATCTTCAGCAGGGCGACCGTCACCGGCAGTTCGTAGATGTCGGCGTCGGTGAGCTTCACCTGCCCTCTGCCGACCAGCGAGTGCGTGCCGGCCCGCGATCCGCGAATCTCGATGCCGCCGTGCACTCTCCCTCGATAGCGGTGCGGTCCGCCACTCATGTCGCCGGCGACCCGGGCAAGATCGGCATTCGCCAGGGACGCGGTGACCGTAAAGGCACCGGCATCACCTGCCGCGACGCTGCCGTCGACGGCGAGAATCCCGTCCGCCACCCGGGCAGTCATGCGTTGCACTCCCGCCTGTGGGTCGGCACCAGCGGCCTGAGCGCCAAACCGCGCTCCAGCCGCATCCATCGCCAGGGGTCCGCGAACGGCCGTCAGTTGCACGCCCCGCCACATGGCGCTGTCGATCGCCACGTCGCCGAGACTCCGCCAGGTCGTCCCGTCGGATTGGCCGCGGAGCCGGATCCCGCCATGCACGTGCTCCAGCGGCATCCCCACATCGAGCGCCGCCTGCTCCAGGTCGAGCTGCATATCCCAGGCCGCCGCAGCCGGGCCCGGGATCGCCTCCGTGCGACCGCCGGGGCCGGTCACGACCTGGGGCGCCGTGGAATAGATTTCGAGGGCGCCGTCCACCGAGAGCATGCCCCGCAAATGCACTCCGGCAACTGCCTGCCGCAGTCCCGCAGGGAGCGCCCGGAGAACGTCGTGGTCGGCGTGAAACCGGTCGGCGGCCAGCCGTGCAAACGAAACGTGCCACCCGCCGTCGGGCGAGAACCGGCAGGTGCCCTCGGCTGAGACGGCAGTCCGCGCGTGCGCGCCGCGGACGTCGTCAAAGGCGAGAACACCATCCTTCCAATGCAAGCGACCGCGAAGCCTCTCGAGCCGGTAGGGAAACCATGACGGCTCAATCGACACGCTGTCGCCCTGCGGCGCGGCGACGATCTCCACCTCGGTCCGTCGCTGCTTGACGCGGTGTTTCACCTCCGCAGTGAACTCGGCGGTGCCACGGGGCGTGACGTCGTCCCAGATGCGACGAACGCCGGGCGGAAGCGCGTCGCGGAGTTCCTTCTCGAGCACGACGTTCGTTCCCGCCAGGTGCAGCGTCAGTTCGCTGTCGTCCTCACCGATCCGCTGGAGCCGACCGGTGCACCGCACCACCCCCGTGTCGTTCGAGCCGGTGATCTCGCGAATCGTCCAGTTCCCCCGATCCATGTGGATGCTGCCGGTCACGTTGCTGAGCGGATAGGGGAAGCCGGCATAGGCCATCGTGCACTGGGCAAGGTGGATGCCGAGCGAGTTGGCAAATCCGTTGGGCAGGTCAGCCGACCGCTCGTGGCGGAATACGAAGTCAAAGGTGCCCGCGCCGCGAAGCGACCGCACGATGTCGGCGCTGCGGGTGGGCATCGCGGCGAGCAGCGCGTCATCGATCCGCATCCCATCTCCGCGGACTTCAACGAACCCGTGACGACCGCTCGTCGTGCGCACGGCCCCCTCGACGGTGACGGGATGCCCACCGGCCTCACCGGTGAGATGCATCGAGAGGAGGTCGTCTTTGAGGGTGACCGTGCCGACCGTGCGGTCGACCCGATACGGAAAGCGGTAGTAGGTCAGCGACACGTTGCGGCAGCGCAGCGACACGTCGGGCGTTACCGTGCCGGCATGCCGGACGAGATGGGCCCGCACGTCGACCTCGCCCGCGGGAAGCAACTTGCTCCAGTGCGACGCCACCGACTCGGGAAGCAGGCCTTCCCAGTGGTGGCCCACGAGCATGCGTTCCGCCTCCACGGTGACGTCGTAGTCGGCCGCGGCGTCCCAGCCGGCGAAGCGGCCGGCGCCACGGACCAGCGTCGAGCCGGAGTGGGCCTCAACTCGCTCCACACTCACGCCGCTCCTGTCGGCGGTGAACGCGGCCGACACGTCGCTGATCGTGAACGGGAGCCCGGGATACTCGAAGTGGCCCGATTCGAGCCGGCCCGCCACGGTGAAGGCTGAGCGGTCGAGCGTGGCGAGATCGCCCGACGTCCGCCATTCCACGTCGAGTCGGCCGCGCAGTCCGGCGAGCCACTCAGGAGCCGTCGCGGCCGCTTGCACCAGGCCCCGCAGCCGCGGCGAGAGTTCGAGCGACTCGACCTGACCTGCGAGCTCGAAGCCACCGGCCGCGAGGATCCGTCCTTCGAACACAGCGCGATCGAAGAGGTCGCCTCCCACCGCTCCGCGAACGAGGATCGCCGGCCCACCATCGACTCCGGCCGCCGGCCGGAGATCGATGCCGATGTTGCGCAGGGTCAGGTGGCCACCAACACCCTCGGCATCGACGATCAGCGTTGCATCCTCGATGGCCACCGGAACGGCGAGGTCGCCACGGCCGCGCCTCCCTGCGAGCGAACCGAGGCTCCAAGCTCCGTCGACACCGCGACGGGCATGCACGACGGGCCGCATAATCCGTAGCGACGTGATCTGCGGATCACCCGCCACGAGATCCTTGATCCCCGTGCCACACGCCACCCGCGCCTCCTCGATCGTGAGAAGAGGGTTGCCGCCAGACGGCTGAGCGGGGTCGATGACTGAGATTCGCCGGACAACGATTCCCTCTCCCTCGACGAGGCTCGCACCCCCGACGCGGACCACGAGATGCGGGAGTGTCGCCTGCAGCCTCGCCTCCACGCGACGGCGAACCTCTTCACCGACGCGGTTTGAGCCGAGCACGACCGCCACCACGACCGCCGCGACGGAGAGCGGCAGCGTCCAGCGGACGATCGTCCAGAGCAGGTCGGCGAGGGATCTCATGGGTCGGCGCGCGGAACCCCGAGGCTGACAAACGGGGCGGGAAGGTAGGTGCCGCAGCAGCAGGGGGTCAAGCCACGGCGGCGGCGGCGGAATGACCGAGAACCCGCTATTTCGCCAGCCTGCGCGGATTGCTATAGTGCCGCAGCATCGCCGAACTCCGGGGGGAGCCGGCCCCGCCACGACGACGGCGGTTTCTCCAAGTCGCACCACCCACGAGGCACCATCGCATGGCCGCCACCCGCACAAACCACGCATCCGACGACCTCGCCGGCGCCTATCCCAACGCGCATCGCCTCCTCTGGGCGGGATTCATGGCGATCCTTGCTGCCGGCGTGGGCTTCGCGATCCGTGGCGGCATCCTCGACAACTGGCGGGAGCAGTTCGGCTTCACCGCTTCGCAGGTGGGCCAGATCACGGGTGCCGGGCTCACGGGATTCTGCTTCGGGATCATCATCGGCGGCGTGATCGTCGACAAGATCGGGTACGGCAAGCTCGTCGCGCTCGCGCTCGCCGGCCACATCCTCTCGGCGCTTGTCACGTTCAGCGCGTCGTCGCCAGACAATGCGTATCAGATGCTCTTCTGGGGCTCGTTCATCTTCGCGTTCGCCAACGGCACGCTCGAGGCCGTGGCCAATCCGCTCGTCTCGACGGTGTTTCCGCACAACCGCACGCACTACCTCAACATCCTCCATGCCAGCTGGCCGGCAGGCATGGTGCTGGGAACCGTGGCGGGCTGGTTCCTCGACGACAGGCTTCACCTGGATTGGAAGTACCAGCTGGCGCTCTATCTCATCCCGACGGCGATCTACGCCCTGATGTTCCTGGGCCAGACGTTTCCGAAGTCGGAGGCGGCGGCAAAGGGGGCGAGCTTCGTCGACATGTTCCGCGACGTGGGCATCCTCGGCGCCGCCGTGGCCTGCTACCTGCTCTCGCTGTTCTTCGGGGACATCCTCAAGAACTTCGTCCCCGACAACGCGGCTGCGATCGGCTACGCCCTCGGGGGCCTGCTCCTGCTGGCCGTCGCGGCGATGACGAAGTTCTCGCTCGGCTCCGTGGTGCTGTTCATCCTCTTCGTCACGCATGCCCTGGTCGGCGCCGTGGAGTTGGGAACGGACAGCTGGATCCAGAACATCACCGGCAACCTGTTCTCCTCCGAGCAGGGCAAGGCCCTGTTCATCTGGACGTCGGTGATCATGTTCGGCCTCCGGTTCTGTGCCCACTTCATCGAGACCAGGCTCGGTCTCTCGCCGATCGGACTGCTGTTGGTCTCGTCCATCCTGGCGTTCGTCGGTCTGCGGTTCGCCAGCGGCATGGACACGTTCCCCGCGGCGCTGGCCGCCCTTGGCATCTACGCCGTCGGCAAGACGTTCTTCTGGCCGACCATGCTCGCGGTCGTCGGTGACCGGTATCCACAGACGGGTGCCGTCGCCATGTCGATCATGGGCGGCATCGGCATGCTCTCGGCAGGCCTGATCGGCGGCCCTGGGCTCGGCTACTGCAAGGACCGCTTCGCCGGCGAGACGCTGCAGACGACCAATCAGGCGGTCTACGAGCAGTACCGTTCGGAAACCCCCAGCCGGTTCCTCAACATCCCCAGTTCGCAGGTCTTTGGCCTCGATGGCGCAAAGGTCAAGGCGGCGCGGGATGCCGGCGATGCGGCCACCGCGGAGCAGAAGCAGGCGGTGCAGGCGGACCAGCAGGGCGACCGCGAGACGCTCAAGGCCGATTCCTACATCCCAGCCACGATGGCAGTGATCTACCTCGGGCTCATGCTCTACTTCGCAAGCATCGGTGGCTACAAGCGGGTTCAGATGTCGCCCTAGATCGCATCTCGGCTAGGTGGAGCGACGAGTTGGTAGCCCTGAGCGGCTAGGCGAGGGGGTCGGCGAACGCTCGAGGAGCCTTGGGCGTATCCTCGCCCCGGCGACGCGACTTTTGCCGCCCCCGAGCCGGCGATACACGTATCTCAGACGCGATCTACGTTTGACTGCGCTCAGGAAGCCTGACGCAGGCTCAGCCATCCGCCGGGCAGACGCGTCACCCGGACTCCGCCGGGCAGGTCCGTGGGAGTGGCCCCGGTGGGAATCCTCGCAGGTTCCCCCACCATGCCTGCGAGAGCCGCATAGTGCCGGGACGTCATGCCCTGCTGGGGCCAGCCCTCGCGCCGCCACAGCGCCACCAGCACCTCGGCCACGAGATGGCGGTCGAGTTCGGCGAGATCCCGCGTCCGCACCACGACGCTGCCGTCGGCGTGCCGACTCGCGTGCATCTCCAGCAGGTGTTCGGCCGCGCTCCGGATCGCGGTCGCAACGAGCGATGCCTGACGACCGAGCCGCACGAGCGACTCGGACGCCGATGGAAAGGGACCGTTCACACACCGCGGCAGGACTTCGTGGCGGATGAAGTTGCGGGCATGATGGAGATCGGCGTTCGACGGATCTTCCCGCCACGGCTGGCTGATCGATTCAAGAAAGCTTCGCGCCGCTTCGCGCCGGAGCCCGAGAAGCGGCCGGAACAGCGAGACGCCCGCTGCAAGTTCCCGCGCCACCGCCATGCCACCGATCCCGGCGAGTCCGGTGCCCCGCAGCATCCGCTGCAGGATCGTCTCCGCCTGATCGTCCGCCGTGTGTCCGGTCACGACGTGCCGGGCGCCGTGGTCGAACGCCGCCTCCACGAGGAAGTCGTATCGCAGCCGCCGCGCACGGCCTTCGAGCCCCTCGTCGCCGTCGTCGTCGCGAACCGCAACCCGTCGCCACACACACGCGAGCCCCAAGCGCGACGCGAGATCAGCAACAAATCTGCGATCGTCGGCGGCGGCCCCACGAAGATCGTGCTCGACATGGGCGACGATCAGCCGCCGCTCCTCCCCCGCGGGCACAAGCCGCCGCAGGGCGATGAGCAGGGCAACGCTGTCCGCGCCGCCGGAGACGGCGACAAGCACCGGCATCGTCCAGAAGTCGGTCGCCGGCAGAGCGGCTGCCACCGCCTCGACAAACTCCTTCTCCGACACCGCTCGTTCGGCAGCAGGGTGTTCGTCACTGGTTTCAGGTGCCGTGCCCATGGTTCGTTGCTTGCCCATTCTGCCAGATCACGGCCCGGGAAGCGGCATTGAGCAACCCACGGGGCACCGGTACCCTCCCCGCTCCAACGGCCGAACATCGGCCCAACCATCGAGGATCTCCGCCATGCTCGCCCCTGCGGTCCGCCCGATCCGCCTCGCAGCCCTCGCCGCAGCGATCCTGCTGCCGGCTGCCTGCGGCTGCTCGACGCTCCTCACCGCCGCCTACCTCCTCCAACCCGCCGACGTGCCCGCCGAGTTCTCCGGACTCAAGGGAAAGCACGTGGCCGTCGTCTGTCGCCCGATCGTGGAACTGGAGTTCAGCGATGCCGGATCGGCCCGAGAACTAGCATCACTGGTCGGCGCGCAGGTCGAGAGCAAGGTCCGCCGTGCCCGCCTCATCGGCCAACAGGAGGTGGCTCGCTGGATCGACGAGAACTCGTGGGTCGACTACCCGACCCTTGGCAAATCGCTCGACGCCGACATCGTCATGGGGATCGACCTCGAGGAGTTCCGGTTGCACGAGGGTTCAACGCTCTACCGGGGCCGCGCCACCGCCCACGTGCGGGTGTACGAGGTCGCGACGAAGAAGGTGCTGTTCGACAAGCGGATCGACGACTTCGCCTTCCCGGCCAACACGGCGATCCCGTCAACCGACCGTACGGAGGCGGAGTTTCGCGGAATGTTCCTGCAGATGCTGTCGCAGAAAATCTCGCGGTGCTTCCACGCTTATGAAAGCCGCGACGTCTTCGCCGAGGACAGCCTGACGTTCTGAATACACGGCTGCCGGGCCATCCATGGCCCCGGCAGCCTTGAGCCCGGCGTGGGCGAAGCCAAGGTTCGCCTGGCCGGGCATCGGTCGGCATCCTGCCGGCAGATGCGTAAGCCGCCGAAGGCCCGCAGGGATTCGCCGGCGCGACACCAGCCCATCCATGGCCCCGGCAGCCTTGAGCCCGGCGTCTCCGTCCGTAGCACAGGTTTCCAACCTGTGCCAAACAATCCTGGCCGGGC
>QWPO01000123.1 GCA_003669255.1 Planctomycetota bacterium
CGAAGTCAGCATCGAGCGAGCGAAGGCGAAGTTTTGGAGCCGGGCTAGGCCCGGCTCCCGTAAGCCGGAGCCGACGCCGGGACGGCGGGACGGCGGAGACAGCGAGAAAGCCGTATGCCCGCAGCGAGCGTCCAGCGACGGGCATGGGCAGCCCCGAGCCGCCGCGATGGATAGCCACAGGTTGGAAACCTGTGCTACGTGGGGAGCCCGAGCCGCGCACCACCGGCAGCCCGCGGCCTTACGGCCGGTCGGCTTTCATGGGGCGAGATACGCGGGGGGCAGTGGGTCGCCGCGCTTCTCGACGGCGGCGCGCGTGGTGATGAACACCCACTCCTCGCCGTCCCTCTCCTTGACGATGTAGACGAGTTTCCCCTCGGGGTTCGACTTCGCCAGGATCACCCGCAAGATCTCATCGGCCGTCTTGTCCGTCTCGTCGAGGCCAAACGACTGGTTCTTCGTGATTCCCTCGAGTTGCAGGTCGCCGCCGAGGATCTCCATGGGCACGCCCGTCTCGTCCGACACCAGCTGGATCGACCGCTCGAGGTTGTCCTTGGCGAACGTGAGTGTCATCGTCCGGTTGAGCCTTTCCAGAGCGCTCTGCGATCCGGCTCCGGCCGGAGCCGGATCGGCGGCGACCGGTGCGCCGGGTGTCTGGGCAAGCGCGAGTTCCGCTGCCAAGGCGATGTTGTGCGGGGCATGCCGCGGCAGGTAGGCGTTGAGCACCACCCCCTTCCCCTCAGCGCCGCTCCGCAGCTGCGACGCGAGCACGCGGAGCATGCCGGGCAGACGAAGCACGAGCATGCGGCCGTACGGGTCGGGGTTCAGCGCGGTGCAGTAGGCCTCCACGGTGTCGGCGAGCCCCTCCACGCGGCCACCGATCTCCGGCGCAAGCGTCTTCGCCGGCACGTCGAGCGTGGGCACGGCGTCCATCTCCACATAACACTCGTCGCCGAAGTGGAGCGAGAGGGCCGCCGCCTGGAGTCCGTCGCCGAACAGCCCATCCATCGGCTCGGCCAGTTTCGCGAACGGACCGGCCAGCACCATGCGTCCCGAGGTGAGTAGATAGTGGGGGGAGCCGAAGAGCGTGACATGCCGGTCGGCATCGAGCATGCCCACGAGCGTCTCGAGGTCGCGGGGCAGCGCAGCCTTGAGCACAGCTGAGTCGTCCTCCGCGAGCGGCTTCGTTTCGCGAATGATCTGGGCGATGAGCGGCTCCGTCGCCGCCGTGCTCCCCACGCCGTCCAAGGTGGCCAGCATGATCCGCGGTGCGATCACGAGCGCGCGTCCCGCCTCGACCTCGGGCACCCAGAGCGAGAGCATCGCCGTCTGGTAGACCGTTTCGCCCTCGATCGTCTCGGCGGTGGTCGCCCCCCACGCCTCCCTCCGCGCCGACTCATCGGCCGGCGCGGCGTGCCCTTTCGCAAACCACACCACAAAACCGCCCACCACCTCGTCCGGCCCCCCGGCCTGCCAGCCGGCCTGGATGACTTCGATCGCTAACTCGTCGCCTCCACAGAGTTTCACGAGCGTGTCGTGGGCGGCCTCGGCCGCGAACCCGAGCGACTTGAGAAACAGCCGCCCCTCGTCGTTGGCCTCGATCTCTGCCAGCCGCGCGAGCAGCACCAACTGCGACCCGGGCGGCAGGTAGGCGAGCGACGGTGGCAAACCGTTCGTCGGCGAGGCCCACGGCACGTCGGGATTGTCCACGATCACCTGCGCGACTGCAGCCGGAGCAGCGGGTCCCGCTGCGTCGGCGGCCGCATCGACCGGCGTTGTCGCCGCGGCCTGCGGCCTCTGTGCGGCGTCGGGCCTGGCATCCGGCTTGCCCGCCGGATCCGCAACTTTCGTCCCGGCTCGCCGCTTCACGCTCGCCTGTTCGCCTCCGTTCGCTCCGCGACCACCGACGGGGCCGACGTTGAACCGGCTGACCACGACGGCCGCAGCCGCTGCCACGATCGCTCCCAACACGAGACCGCCGATCAGGGCGAATCTCTTCTCTGACCGTCTTCGGACGATTCCCGTCGATCCTGCCGCCCAAGGTGCCGCAGCCGCTGCTCGTGCCACCGGCTCGATGGCCGGCACCGCCAGGCCAAGGGCGCTCGCGATGGCATTGGCCGCCTCGCAGGCGTCTCGGTATCGCCGCGCGGGATCGTGGGCCATCATCCTGGCCACAACGTCGCGGACCGGCTGCGGCACCGACTCCGGAAGAGCCGCCGGGCCAAGCGTCGCCGCCGCCTTGACGGCGGTGACAACGCCGCCATCCCAGCACGGAGGCTGGCCCGAGAGCAGGGCGTGGAGCATGCCGCCAATCGCGTAGACATCAGACCGCGGATCCGCGTGGCCATCTGGCCGCAGCAGTTCCGGAGCCAGGTAGGCCACTCGCCTGCCCAGCCTCGCGAGGCCTTCCTCGTCGCCCGCAGCGGGTGCGGACGAGGCGGCATGCGGGTCGCCCGCGAGTGGAAACTGCAGGAGCCGCACGCGCCCGTTTCGCTCCGCGGCTCCGGCCGGCGGCGGCTCTCGGCGGAGCACGTCGAGCGACAAGTGGCCATGAACGGCACCACGTGAGTGCATCTCGCCGACCGCCTTGGCGATCTGCCAGGCAAGCACGCCCGCCTCCTGGAGCGGCAGCGGACCGAGGCGTTCCAGTTCGTCGGCGACTTTCGTGCCCGACACGAGTTCGCAGACGACGAACTTCACGCCATCCTGCTGCTCGAGCGACCAGGTGCGGCTCGTCATCGGGTCGGTAGTGCCGTGGGCTGCGGTGGTGCGTTCGACGATGCTGGTCCACGCGTCACGCTCGCGGCACCGCTTGGCGCTCAGCACCATCACTGCCACGAGGCGGCCCGACGGCTCGTGGCGGGCCGTGAACAAAAGGCCGTCGCCCTCCCGCTCGTGCCGTTCGAGCAGCCGGTAGTCGCCCACGAAGAACGGGCCGGTGTCGCCGATCAGAAGTCGCTTCGCCTGCCAGCGGGTGATCGTGCCGCGGCTCATGAGCCAGCCAGCGATCGCCTTCGCCGATCCGTCGCCGGCCGCCGCAGGGGGCGCCGCGGCATGCTCAGCGCGAAGCGCGGCTAGCGCACTCGGCTCAAGCAGCCGGGTGCGGACGAGCAGTTGCCAGAGTTCGTCGGGCGTGGGTGCGGGCATGGCGTGTCCGGCGAAGTGGGCCAATGCCCCGATCGTACCGCGTGCGGCCGCCGCCGGCGTAGGCGGCCGCGGCGGGCGCGTTCCGGCCGCGGCTGCTATCATCCCGGCCCGTTTGCGGGTTCCCACGGAGACTTGTCCATGCGCGGTAGTGACGCCACCCGGATCTACTTTGAGAGGGCGGCCGACGAACTCGACCTCTCCGCGAGCATGCGGCGACTGCTCGCCACGCCCAAGCGGGAAGTGCAGGTGCAGCTGCCCGTGGAGCGCGACTCCGGCGAGATCGCCACCTTCATCGGCTACCGCGTGCAGCACAACGACGCCCGCGGTCCGTTCAAGGGAGGCTTGCGGTACCACCCGCAGGTCGATCTCGACGAGGTCCGGTCGCTGGCCGCGCTGATGACGTGGAAGACGGCCGTGGTCGACATCCCGTTCGGCGGTGCCAAAGGCGGCGTGGCGGTCGCTCCCAAGGACTGCTCGCTGCGGGAACTCGAACTGATCACACGGAAGCTGGTCGATGCCCTCCATGACGTGTTTGGCCCTGACGTCGACATCCCGGCCCCCGACATGGGCACCACGGCCGACATGATGGCCTGGATCATGAACCAGTACGGCCGCTACCACGGCTTCGCGCCCGGGTGCGTCACCGGCAAGCCGGTCGAATACCACGGCATTCCCGGCCGCGAGGAGGCGACAGGCCGGGGCGTTGGCGGCCTCACACTCAAGCTCTTGAGCAGGCTTGGCCGGAAGATCCCAGGCACGCGGGTCGCGATCCAGGGTTTCGGCAACGTCGGCTCCCACGCGGCAAAGTATCTCGCCGACTCTGAATGCAAAATCATCGCCGTCGGCGATGCGTCGGCCTCGTTTCGTAGCGACAAGGGCCTCGACGTGCTCGAACTCCTCCGCCATGCCCGGTCCAACGGCGGCGGTCTCGCCGGCTTCACCGGAGGCGACGCGATCGCCGCAGCCGACCTCCTCGCGACCGACTGCGACGTGCTGATCCCGGCGGCACTCGGGGGTGTGATCACTGCGGCCAACGCCGACGCGATCCGCGCACCGATCATCATCGAAGCGGCCAACGCGCCGATCGAGCCCGAGGCCGACGATCTGCTCGCGGCACGTGGCGTCGTGGTGCTCCCCGACATCCTCGCCAACGCCGGCGGCGTGACGGCGAGCTGGTTTGAGTGGGTGCAGAACCGCCAGCACTACCAGTGGGGCCTCGACCGCGTCCGCGGTGAACTCGACCGGATCCTCGGCCAGTCCTTCGAGCAGGTCTGGCAACTCGCCCAGTCGCGAAAGCTTCCGCTCCGCACGGCCGCCTACATGGTCGGCGTCGGCCGCGTGGCCCGCGCGACGGCGCTCGGCGGCGTGGGCTGACAGAGAAGCTTCCGCGTAGCACTCAGCGAGGGGCTGCCCATGCCCGTCGCTGTCACCCGTAGCACAGGTTTTCAACCTGTGCCATCCGCAGGTTACCAACCTGCGGCTACGGGAGCCCGCAGGTTGAAAACCTGTGCTACAGCAAACCACAGGTTGAAAACCTGTGCTACTTGGCGGGCCGCGGCAGGCCGGCGGCGTCGAGCACGACGGCGCGGGTCTCCACGGCCACGGGCTCACCCTTCGCGGCGGTGAGCTTCACCACCCAGCCCGTCCACTCCGGCGGGTCGCATGGGTAGTAGTCGAACACGAAGTTGCCGAGGCTGTAGACGATCGGGCCGCCGCGATGCACGTCCACGGTTTGCGTGACGTGCGGGTGGCCGCCGATCACCGCCGCTGCACCGGCGTCAATCATCTTGCGTGCGAAGGCCCGGTCGGCCTCCAGCGGCCCGGCCACGAGTTCGTCACCCCAGTGAACAAACGGCACGACCACATCAGCATGCTTCCGTGCCGCCGCGATGTCGGCCAGTAGCTCAGCCTCGCGGAGCGGAGCCACGCCCGGGGTCGCATCGGTCGCGGCGTAATCCGCCGCGCGAAAGCCGTTGGCCGCGAGGATCGCGATCCGCAGGCCGTCCTTTTCCAGGACGAATGGCTGACGGGCCTCGGCGAGCGTGCGGCCGGCACCAAACCGGCCGATCTTCTCACGGTCGAGAATGTCGAGGGCCGCGACGAGGCCCTCCGGCCCGAAGTCGAAGGCGTGGTTGTTGCCCAACGACACCGCCGTGAAGTACCGCTTGAGAAAACGCGGCGAGTCTTCGGCGGCCCGAAACACGTAGGCCTTGTGTGCCAGTTTTCCAGCCCGGCCAAGCACGCATTCAAGGTTACCGATCGTGAAGTCGGCATCGAGAAGCAGGTCGGCACAGGCGGCGAACGGGTCGCGGCCGGAGGCGATCGCGTGCCCAGGACCGTTGTCGAGCATCACGTCGCCGACGAACACCACCGACGCGGTGCCCGCGGGCGACGCCTTCCGCGCCGGGCCAGTCGTCTCATCAGCCCATGCAGACACTGTCGCGAGCAGGACCGCCGACACGAAGAACAGGAGATCGCGTCGCATGGTGCCCTCGCTCAGTGCTGTGCAGGCCGGTACCACTCGCCGCGGAGCCAGTCGGCGATGAGGTCGATCTGCTCGCGGGAGAGCGGCGGGATCGCACCCTCGGCCGCCTTGCCGAAGCTCGGCATGCGGTCGTTTTGGTCGCCGTAGAACCGCTCGTGTGTGGGATCAGTGATGATCCCCACGAGCCAGTCGCGGCCGCCCCAGCCCGTGAGGTCAGGCGCGGCCCCGAGGTCGGTGCCGTTGCCGCGGAAGGCATGGCAGCCGCCGCAGCGGTCGCTCGCGGCCACAAGTTCGCGGCCCTTGTCCACGAGGCCTGCGATCTCCTGCGGCACCGGCCGGCCCGCCTCCGCCGCCATCGCGGCGACCACGGCATCGATGTCGCCCTTCGGCCACGTGGCCTCGTCGGTCAGGTCGTCGCGGACGAACGACACCATGTCGCCCTCCTTGTGGGCCGTGTTGCCGAAGTAGGCCGGCCCCGCCACCTGATTGGCATCGAGGAGGCCCCGCATCCAGTCGGCCGAGCCGAAGCCGTGAAGATTGGCAGCCGACGACTTCGCGATCACGACCTCGGCATCGGGGGCAAGCGGATCGACGTGGGCATGGCAGCTCCCGCAGTGCTGGGCGAAGAGCCGCGGCCCCTGAGAGAGCGGATCGCGACGGACGAGTTCAAGCATGCCGGCGGGCGGAATCCGCTCCGGCCGGCCGGCGAGTTCCACCGCCCGTGCGGCGTCGGCCTCGGCCAGTTTCACGGCGTCGAGATAGGCCTGCGAGCGGCGAACCTTCTCGAGCGTCTTCCACTGCCTCTTGATCGCGGCCACCTTCGCGTTGTCACCGCCGAGGGCGGCGACGAGTTTCGCGGCGTCGCCCCCGGTCTGGTCGTGGAGTTTCTCGGCTTCGGCGAGCGACGCCCGGTTCACCCACAGGGCGGAGTAGTCCTCGTTGAGCGCCATCGCCGTGAGCAGGCCCACCCCGGCGAGGATCGCCAGCGTAAAGGCCACGTTAAACCGATGTCCAAGACGCCAGTTGCCCACGATCGGCATCAGGGCCATGACGGTCATGATCAGGCCGGGCACGACGATCGCCCCGAAGAACTCGCCCGTCGCCCCCCAGCCCTCGAACACCTTGAGGAACTGAAAGAGGAACAGGAAATACCACTCGGGCCGGGCGGCGGCGTAGGGGAGCGAGGGATCGGCCGGCGCGCCGAGTTCGGCCCCGAGGTGGCCCAGATGCACCACCTCGCCGGCGAGCATCGCCCGCAGCGCCGGCATGAGGATCACGCCGAGGATCACGGCCATCACGGCGAGCATCGCCACGGCGTCCTTGAGCACCTGATCGGGCCAGAACATCGCGTCGGGCTTCGTGATCGGCCGCTTCGCATGCAGGCCGTGCTTGCGGAAGAGCGCCAGGTGCACCACGAGAAACATCACGAGTGTGGCCGGCAGGAATCCGGCGTGCAGGGCGAAGAACCGCGTGAGCGTGTGGTGGCCATACTCCGGGCCGCCGATCACGAGTTGCTGGAGCGACGGGCCAGCAAAGGGCACGATCCCCGCGAGGTTCGTGGCCACGATCGTGGCCCAGTAACCCTTCTGATCCCAGGGGAGCAGGTAGCCCGTCAGCGCCATGCCGAGCACGAGCATCATCAGCACCAGACCGAGCCAGAAGTTGACCTCCCGGGGCGCCCTGTAGGCGCCGTCGATCACCACCTGAAGGAGATGCAGGGCGAGCAGCACCACCATCGCCTGCGCCATGAAGTGGTGGATGCCGCGAAGCAGCCAGCCGCCCGCCACCTCGTGCTGGATGTAGTAGACGCTCTCCCAGGCCGTCTGGGCGCTGGGCGAGTAGTTGGCCCAGAGAAAGAGCCCTGTGATCACCTGCGTCATGAAGGCGAACACGAGCGTGCTACCCCAGACGTATCGCCAGCGGGCGCCGCCTGGGACCCGTTCGTAGAGGGCCTCATGGACGACCGCCCGATACCCGGTGCGATCGTCGAGGAAGTCGGCCAACCGGCCGAACACGCCCTTTCGCGAGGGCTGGCCTGACGCGGCGCGGGCGGCGGGTCGGCTCATCCCTGCACCACCTTCTCCGCGATGCCCGCACGGTACTTCTGCCACTTCACCTCGACCTGGCCATTGCCCCCCACGCGGCACTCCAGTTCGTCCATGGCGCGGGGGCTCGGGCTTGGATTGACGATGTTGCCATCAAGCGTGAATGAGCTGTTGTGACACGGGCAGCGGAAGCACTGCGTCGCCTTCTCGAGGTCGATGAAGCAGCCGGCATGCGGGCAGGTGGCCGAGAGCGCCCGCACCTCGCGGGAACCCTGCTCGCGACTGAGATAGACGGCACCGACCGGCTCGGCAGCGAATCCCGTCCAGGCATCGACCCGGTCGGCGATCACGGGAAACTGCCGCGGCAGCCCGTCGTCGGGAATCGCGGCGAGGTCGGCCACGGAGAGGAACGACGCGGCACCGCGGGTCCGGCGAAGTGGATCGAGAAACGCCCACAGCCCCGCGACCACCGGGGGGATCGTGGCCAGACCGCCGCACGCGAGAGCGACGACCTTTGCCATGAACTCGCGGCGGGCCGCCAGCGGATCGGCCCCACGGCTTCGGTCATCGGGCCTGACCGACGCTGCAGAATTGTTCCCGTGCGGTCGTGCCATGAATTGACTGCTCCTTCGCCGTCGCCACTTGCTCAGGCGACCGCCGCCTGCTGCGCGAGCCAGGCCTCATCAACCGCGGCCACCACGCGTTCGTGAGCGGGATCGAACGGACCGTCGATGATCGTGCCGGCAGCCGCCTTGTGGCCGCCGCCGCCGAAGCGGGCGGCGAGCGCGTTGCAGTCGAGCCGGCCGCGGCTGCGGAAGCTCACCTTGATCCGGCCGTCCGGTTGCTCGATCAGGATCGCAGCCACCTCGGTGCCCTTGACGGAGAGCGTGAGGTTGACGAGGTCCTCGGTGTCGGCGGGCTGCGCCTTCACTTCCTTGATGTCGTGCTGCCGGACGGTGGAGATGATCACCTTGCCGTCGTGCGAGGTGACGGCGCCGGCGATCGTTCGCCCCACGAGATGGAGGCGGGCGAGCGTGTCCTGCTCAAACAGCTCGCGGTAGATCGCGGTCGGATTCGCCCCGGCATCAACGAGCCGGCCAGCGATCCGAAACGACTCGCCGCTCACGCTCGGAAATCGGAAGCCGCCGGTGTCGGTGGAGAGGCCGGCGTAGAGCGGCGTGGCGATCGACTCGGTGAGCGGCACGCGGAGCCGCAGGCCGATCTCGTAGACGATCCGGGCAGTCGCCTCGGCCGCGGTGTCCTTGAACCACCGGTCGGAGAGGTCGTCTTCGCTCACGTGGTGGTCGATCACGAGCACGCGGTCGCGCATCGACTTGGCGACGTCGCCCATGGCTCCGAGTTGCGCCCAGGCGCTGGTGTCGAGCACGATGAAGAGGTCGCGGTCGGCGAGGTCGGCCGGCCGCACCTTTTCCGCAAGCGACTCGATCTTCCCCCGCGGGTCGATCCATTTCAGGCTTGCGGGGGTCGCCTGGGCGTTGACGATCCGCACGTGCTTGCCGATCGCCTCCAGGATCCCGGCCATGCCGAGTTCGCTGCCGAGGGCGTCGCAGTCGGGCCGCACGTGGCTCGTGAGGACCACCTTCGAGCAGCCGCGGAGCACCTCGAGGAGCGTCGACCAGTCGAGTCGCATCATGTTGTTCCGAGGGAGGATGAGGCAGCGGCGACAAGCCGCCCAGCAGTCGCCACGTCGTCGGCCAACTGGGCCTTGAGATCCTCGACCGACGCGAAGCGACGAGTGTCACGGACGCGGTCAAGGAAGTCAACGTCGAGAACCCTGCCGTACAAGTCGCCCGCGAAGCCGATCAGGTGAGCCTCAATCGAAACGCTCGTCTCTCCGAACGTGGCGTTGGGGCCGACGTGCACGGCCGCAGGAAACGAAGCGCCGTCGACGCGCGCCAGCGCCGCGTAGACACCGCCCGCCGGCAGGAGCGTGGCGATTCGCGAGAGGTTGGCGGTGGGAAAGCCGAGCGTCGCGCCGCGGCGGGCGCCGACGACGACCTCGCCCGAGAGTCGATACGGCGATGTCAGCAGTGCTCGCGCCTCGCCGAGGCGGCCCGCCGCCACCAGCGCCCTGATCCGCGAACTCGACACCGGCTCACCAGCGACGATGACCGGCGGCACCACCTCGAGGTCGACGGCGTCGCGGTCGCAGAGGCCGGCGAGCAGCGACACGTCGCCCCGCCGGCGGGCTCCGAACCGGAAGTCCTGCCCCTCCACCACCGCACGGGCCGCGAACCGCCCGCGGAGGAAATCGGCATAAAAGGCCTCGGCCTCGAGAGCCATCAGCGCCGCGTCGGCCGGCTGCACGCAGACCGCATCAACGCCGAGCGCCAGGAGGAGGTCGGCCCGCCGCGCCGGCGTGGTGAGCGGGAGCGGCGCCTGCTCGGGCCGCAGGATGCTCGCCGGGTGCGGATCGAACGTCAGCACCACGGCCGGAACGCCGTGTCGGGCCGCCGCCTGGCACAGCCGGCGCACGATCGCCGCATGGCCAAGGTGCACGCCGTCAAAGTTTCCAACGGCCATGGCGCACGGAGCGCATACCCCCGCGGCCTGCGGGAAGACGGTCGGTTCGGCGATGGACGGCACGGTGGCGGCGATGACGGGAACGGTTCGGTGGAAAGAAAGCGTGGCGGTAGTGTACCGCGATCACGGTATGATTGGGCCGACTTCCCGAGGCTGTGGACTCGTGCCCGACGCACCGCCCATTACCGACGAACGGCAGATCTACCTCACGGCCGACCTGGCTTGTCGGCTGGGGGCGATCGACATTGGTTCCAACTCGGTTCGCCTCCTGGTCGCGGAGGCTCTCCGCGGCGGCACCTACCGCATTCTCGACGAGGAGCGGGAGCCGACCCGGCTCGGCCGCAGCGCCTCGGTCGAGGGCCGCCTCGATGACGAGTCGATGGACCGCACCGTCGCCGCCCTCCGCACCTTCAAGGAGATCGCCACCGGCTACCAGGTGACGCGACTGCGGACGATCGCCACCTGCGCCGTCCGCGAGGCGAGAAACGGCCCGGAGTTCTGCCGCCGCGTCCGCGAGGAGGTGGGCCTGGAGGTCGAGGTGATCTCGGGCGAACGGGAGGCGCGGCTCGCCTTCACGAGCGTGCAGCACGCCTTCGATCTTTCCGGCCGCAACACGATCGTCGCCGACATCGGCGGCGGCAGCACGGAGATCGTCTTCGCTACCGGCAACCTGATCGAGTCGATCTTCTCGACGCCGCTGGGGGCCGTACGGCTCACCGAGCAGTTCGCTCTCGGCGACTGCTGCGACGCCCCAGACGCGGACCGGGGCCTCGAGCGACTCGACGACGAGATCGCCGCGGTGCTGAAAAAACGAACCACGAAGCCGCTGTTCGCCCCGCACCTGCTGGTTGGCTGCGGCGGCACGTTCACCACGCTTGCCGAACTCGTGATGGCGACAAGGCGGGAGTCCAACGGACCGGTCGCCGGCTACACGGTGTCGCACGCCGAGGTCCGCCACCTCCTCGACCGGCTGCGGAAGATGCCGCTGCGGGCCCGACGCAGCATGCCGGGTATGACTCCCGACCGCGCCGACATCATCGTGGCGGGTCTGTCGATCGTCGACGCGCTCCTCAAGCGGTTCCACGTCAACACGCTCGCCATCCACACCAGGGGCGTCCGCGACGGCCTGCTGCGGGAGATGATCGAGGAGGCGGCGGTTGGCAGCGGCGGTGACGACCCTGCCTTTCGCGACGCGGCGATCGAACGGCTCGCCGCCGCCTGCTCCGGCGAGGTGGAGCACGGCCGCACCGTGGCGGCGCTCGCAGGCCGGATCTTCGAGCAACTCGCGACGCCGCTCGACCTGCCGGTGGGCGACCGGTTGCTGCTGGAATGCGCCGCGCGGCTCCAGGACGTGGGCTACGTGATCAACTACGACCAGCACCACAAGCACAGCTATCACCTGATCCGCAACAGCCGCCTGCCCGGCCTGCGGCCGCACGACCTGGAACTGATTGCCAACGTGGCCCGCTACCACCGCGGTGCCCTACCAAAGAAGAAGCACGAAAACCTCTCGCGACTGGCGGCCAACGATCAGCAGCGGGTGCAGCGGCTGGCGGCCATCCTCCGGATCGCCGGTGGGCTCGACCGCAGCCGCTCGCAGCAGGTTCGCGACGTGCTCGCGTCGGTGGACGACGGCCGGGCCGTGCTCGAAGTGGTCGCCGATCAGGAGCCCCAGGTGGACATCTGGGGCGCTGAGCGGCGAACCGACCTCTTCGAGAAGGTCTTCGGGATGAGGGTGGACGTCCGCTGGGCAGAGCCGGCGGCCGACACTCGTTCAGCAAGCCCAACGACGTAAGCGGCGCGGACCGCCCTGTCGCCAGCCCGCTCGTGTTGCCAGACCCATCCTTTCGCTTCCGCTCATGACGGCAGCCCGCGGCCTCACGGCCGGTCGGCTTGAACCATGCTCCGCACAAGCCCAACGCCGTAAGGCGTGGGGCGAGGCCAAAACCAGCCTCATCCCCCGGCGAGAACAGCCCGCGGCCTCACGGCCGGTCGGCTTTCACAACACGTGGCGAGCGAGGGGCTGCCCGTGCCCAAGAGCCGGGCTATGGGAGCAAGCGCAGCCACGATGGCGGAGCGCAGCGGACATGCAGAGAGCCGAGGCCAGGATGGCCGAGGCGAACGTCCGGCGACGGGCATGGGC